>NZ_CEVIVD010000092.1:10936-20645 GCF_982290655.1 Protofrankia sp. CiP1_Cm_nod3 | reverse complement strand
GTCCGCAGGGCCTCGAACCAGCCCGCGCCGACGCTGTACCAGAGCGGACGCAGGGGCAGGGCGGTGGACGGTGGCGGGGCGGGGTCGCTGTCGCGGCGCTCGTCGGGCTGGACGTGGTGGTGGTCGCCGCGCTGTGGCCGACGCTGGTGCGTCCGCTCTGGTACGACGAGGCGTGGCGGGCCTACCACCTCAGCGTCGGCGCGGGCTGGTTCGAGGCCCTGCGGACGGCGAACGCGCCGCTTTCCGGGGGCTGGTTCGCGGTCGAGAAGCTGGCGGTCGCCCTCGGCGGTGACACCGAGCTCGTCCTGCGGGCGCCCCAGATCGTCGCGCTGGCCGCGCTGTCGCTGGTGACCTACCTGCTGGGCCGGTGGTGGCTGTCGCGGCCGGCGGCCACGGTCGTCGCCGGGCTGCTCACGGTCAACGGCGGGCTGCTCGTCTACGGGCTGCAACTGAAGTCGTACCTGCCGGAGGCCGCATGCACGGCGGCCGTCGCGCACCTGTGGCTGTGCGCGCGCCGCCGTGTCGAGGCGGGCCGGCGTTCGTGGCCGGCTCGGGCGGGCATGGCGCTGTGCGCGATCATGGCCGTCACCTCGCTGTTCGTCCTGGCTCCGCTGCTGTTACTGGACGTCGTGGACGCCACCCGATCCTGGTGGGCGTGCCGCCCACGCCAGGCCCGGGGCACCAAGACCGAAACGGATGCCGCAGCGCAGGAGGCCGCCCACCCACGGTGGCGCCCACGACAGGACTCACTGCGGGACTCACGGCGGGACTCACGGCGGGACTCACGGCGAGGCTCACTGCGGGACTCACGGCGGGACTCACTGCGGGGCTCACGACAGAGCACCTGGCAGAACCCAGGGCGGCGCCCGATGTTGGCGGGGCTGGCCGGGTCCGTGCTGGTGGGCGGCTGTGGGCTCGCTCATCTTGCGCTGTTCGTCCTGCCGCAGAGCTATCTGACCACGAACCCGTACTGGCGGAACTTCTTCCTCACCCGGGACAACGCGGCCGGCCAGTTACGCACGGCCCTGTGGGAGCTGCCACGCAACGCGTTCACGGCGGCGATGACCCGGCCGGACGCCCAGTTCGGTTCGCCGTTCACCGGCTCGCCGCTGCTCGCCGACCCGGATCACCGGCTGCACGTGTGCGTGATCGTCGGGGCGCTGGTGTGCTGGGCGGTCGGCCTGGTCGTGGCGGTGCGGGGCAGGGCGGGCCGGGCGTTGCTGGTCGCACTCGGCGGGGCGCTGGCGCTGATCGGGTTCGCCTCGGCGGCGGGACGATGGCCGGTCGGGTTCGTCCGGGCGAACCTGTTCCTGCTGCCGTTACTGTACGTGCTCGCCGGCATCGGTGGGTCGGCGTTGCTCCGGTCGAGACTGCATCGGCCAACGCTGGTTCCGCCAACGCCGGTTCGGCCAACCCTGCCACAGACGGCCGAATCCGGGCCAAGCCGGTTGTGGGCAGGGCCGGGCGAACTCGGGCCTGGTCGTGTGATCGCTGTGTTGCTCGCGGTCGCGGTTGTGCTGTTCGTCCTGGCGGCCGGGGCGGTCGGGGCCCAGCGGGGCAGGCAGATCCGGGCGAGCGCGGCCGGCCCGCTGCTGCTCGGCGACATGCGGGAGCTGGTCGCCGTCCAGCGGCGGACGGCCGGGCCTGGCGACATCCAGATCGTGATCCCCGGACGCTGGGACGAACGGCAGTGGTACAAGGCCCAGCAGTATTACGCGCATTACTACACCGGCCATCCGACAGCGACCGACCAGCCGGCGATGACGAGCTACCCGACGGCGGCCGGCCATCCGGCGACAGCCGGTCATTCGACAACGGCTGCCCGTCCGACGATGGCCAGCCGTTCGCCGACGGGCACGCTCGGACCACCGGTCGCCGAGGCGGACACGCTCGTCCTGCCTCCGCTGGGCTGGGACGCCTCGATCCCGCCGTTTCTCGCCGGGCGCCCGCGGGCCGGCACGTTGTACCTGGTCACCTACAATCTGGTGTTCCCGGACGCCGTCCGCGGCCTGCACGCCCTGCTCGTCGGGCTCGGCTGGTGCCCGGACGAGCCGACCCGGCGCTCCTGGCCGCTGACCGGCGAGATCACCGCGTTCACCCGCTGCCCGCCCGCGACGCCTCCGTCGGCACCGTCGCCTCAACCGTCGCCTCCGTCGACACCGACACCGACACCGACGGCGACGACGACGACGACGGCGACGGCGACGGCCGAAGCAGCGGCATGAGCGCGCGTGTCAGAGCCGTCCAGCCGAGCACGGCGGCGGCGCCGAGCAGGCCGATGACCGATCCCAGGTAGCGGTAGTCGAAACCGGCGGTCAGCGCCGCGAGCACAAGCACGGACATGCCTGCCCCGGACGCCAGCCAGAACATCCGCCCAGGCCCGGCCGAACCGGAGCCGGCCACGGCGGCTTCGGTAAGAGCCGGCCCGGCCACGTCAGCTCCGGCCAACCCAGCTCCGGTCGGGCCGGAACCGGTGGGAGCTGGCCCGGCCATGCCCGGTCCGACGGGAACCCGGCCGGCGCGGCCTCGTCGGATACCGGCCGCCGCTGCCGCGGCGCCGGCGAGCAGGCCGGCTCCGACCAGGGGCATGGGCAGATAGCCCAGCCGGCTGTACGCCGCCAGCTTCCCGGCGAGCGGCCGTGAGATCTCGGTGAGGACGTAGTGGCCGTCGGCGGCATGCGGGTTCTGCACGGGCAGGACGTTGGCCAGCTCCGTGGGCAGCTCCCAGGTCGCCGCCCGCGAGGTCCGCGCGTTCTCATGCTGGACGGGCGAGAAGTAGCCGATCAGGTAGGCCGCCGTGGTTGTGGCCACCATCGCCGGCTGGGCCCGGATGACCTCGGCGGCGAACCGTCCGGCGAGTTCCTCGCGTCCGGCGGGGATGCCGTCGTTGCCCTGGCGCAGCGGCGAGTCGTCCGGCCACAGGTACATGTCGGGCTGTGGGCGCCGCGCCACCGGCCGCGGGTCGCACAGCGTCCGCAGCTCCGGCCCGGACAGGACGTCGCAGTCGGCGAACGGCGCCACCCTCCCGTACAGGAAGAAGCCGCTGTGCGCCGAGACGGAGAAGGCAGCCCCGTTGGCCATGCTCCACGCCGAGTAACCGACGATCGGCACGGCGGCGGCAAGCGCGAACGCGATCAGACGCGCCAGCCCACCACCAGTGCCGGCCCGGGCAGCCCCGCCAACGGCACGACCGCCACCATCGGCGGCGACATCAGCGCCGACGCGGCGAGCGCGTGTCCGGACGGTCACGACGACCAGCGCGACAGCACCTACGGCAAGCGGACCGTAACCAACTGTGCGGATCGTCACGGATGCTCCGAGTAACAGCCCGGCGGCGGCGCAGGCTCGTACGGCGGGTCGGCCCGGCCTGGCGAGCAGGATCACTCCGCCGGCGACCAGCGTCCCGAACAGGCTGTCGGCGAGGACGAACTGGCCGAGGTCGAGCGCCCACGGCGACAGCAACGCCGGCGCGGCGGCGCAGGCGGCGATCCAGGCGGTACGTACGGTGCGGAGCGCGACGGCGTACAGGGCCGCGCCGGCCAGGAACGTCAGCAGATGCTGGACGATCACCAGCCTGGTCAGATGGGCGTGGCCGTCGATGAGCAGCAGGAACATCGGGTAGCCGGACGGCCGCCAGTCCCCCGGCCACAGCCCCGCCCACGCCTGGTCGAGGTAGGCGGCCGAATCCCCGAGGTACATGATCGCGGGCGGGTAGGCGACGGTGACCAGCACACGCAGCAGCGCGCCGGCCACCGCGATCCCGGCGAAGACGGCGTGCCGCCGCGCCGCGGCCCCCACCGCCCGGCGGAAGCCCGCCGCCCGGCCGGCCGACAACCGGCCAACCCGCAACCGGCCAACCCGCATCCGGTCGAGCGCCGGCCGGACGCTCGACCACCGACCGGGCACTGACCCCCCGCCAGGTGTCCGGCCGGCAGGCGTCCGCCCGCCAGGTGTCCGGCCGGACCGCTGCCGGTCGCCTGGCGTCCGGACAGCCGCCGCCCAGTCGTCGGGTGGCGGTGCGGACGTCGTTCCAGCGCCCAGGGCGTCAGTCCAGGGCGTCCGGGTCGAGCTTGGTGAACAGCGCCCCGGGCCAGGTCAGTGCGCGGCCGGCCGGTACGGGCTGGCGCTCCCAGGTGTCCAGGCTGATGCCGAGGATGTCGGCCAGGCGCGCGGAGGTGAACGGCAGGAACGGCGCGAGCGCGGTCGTGATCCCGGAGATCGCCTGGATCGCCACGGCCAGGCTGCGCCCGGCCCGCTCGGGGTCGGTCTTGACCGTCTTCCACGGCTCCTCGCGGTAGAGGTAGGCGTTGACCTCGGCGGAGATCTCCATCGCGGCCCGCAGCGCGGCCCGCAGCTCCACCCGCCCGATCAGCTCGCCCACCCGCGCCAGGCCGGCGTCCACCGAGTCGATCAGTTTGGCGTGCGCGCCGTCGAGTTCCCCGGCCTCGGGTACGCGCCCGTCGAAACGCTTGCCGATCTGGGCCATCACCCGGTTGACCAGGTTGCCCCAGTTCGCGATCAGCTCGTCGTTGATCCGCCGGATGATGTCCGCGTCGGTGATCTCGGTGTCGTTCTGCTCCGGCAGCACCGTCGCGAGGGCGTAACGCAGCGCGTCCGGCTGGAGCCGGTCGAGGTACTCCCGGACGCCGCGCCCGATCCCGGCGGACTTCGACGCCTTCGCCCCGCCGAACGTCACGTACTGGTTGGCCGGGACGTCCGTCGGCAGCTCAAGCCCGCCGTAGCCGATCAGCATCGCCGGCCAGATCACCGTGTGGAACGGGATGTTGTCCTTGCCGACGAAGTAGTAGCTGGCCGCGTCCGGGTTCTGCCACCACTGCTGCCACGCGTCCGGGTCGCCGGAGCGGGCCGCCCACTCCTTGCTCGCCGACAGGTAGCCGATCACGGCCTCGAACCAGACGTAGATCCGCTTGCCCGGGCCGAGCTCGTCGGTGGGCAGCGGGACACCCCAGTCCAGGTCACGGGTGATGGCCCGGTCGTGCAGGCCGTCCTTGACGAACTGCAACGACCAGTTCATGACGTGCCGGCGCCAGCCGGTGCGGGTCTCCAGCCAGGCCAGCAGATCGTCGGCGAGCGCGGACAGCCGCAGGAAGAAGTGGGTGGTGGCCCGTTTCTCCGGGACCGCGCCGGTGAGCTTGCTGCGCGGGTCGAGCAGGATGTCCGGGTCGAGGGTGCGGCCGCAGTTCTCGCACTGGTCGCCGCGGGCCTCGCCGTACGCGCAGAACGGGCAGGTCCCGACCACGTACCTGTCGGGCAGGAAGCGGCCGGCCTGCGGGTCGAAGAACTGGACGGTCTCCTCGGGGACGATGTAGCCGGCCTCCCGCAGCCGGACGAAGACGTCCTGCGCGACCTCGCGATGGTTGTCCGTCATCGTCGAGGTGAACAGGTCGAAACTGATCCCGATGTCGTCCCAGATGCGCAGGAACTCCGGATGGTAACGATTGACGATCTCCGCCGGTGACACCCCGTCGATGTCGGCGCGCACGGTGATCGGGGTGCCGTGGGCGTCGCTGCCCGACACCATCAGTACCCGGTTGCCGGCCAGCCGCTGGTAGCGGGCGAAGATGTCGGCCGGCAGGTAGGCGCCGGCGATGTGCCCCAGGTGGGGCATGCCGTTGGCGTACGGCCAGGCCACCGCGACCAGGACAGGCCTGCCCCGCTCCCGCGCAACGGTCGCACCACTGGTCTCGGTCGCCTGCGAGGCGGGCGAAGCACCGGTCTTGGTCGTCACGCTCCCAACGGTAGCGCTCGCCACCGACGCTTCTCGACCGGGTTTCCCAACAACGCCGGACGCCGGACGCCAGCGGCTGTGGCCAGGCCCACAGAGCGGGCCCACGATGCGGCGCCGATCAGGCCCGCAGAGCGTTGCCGGACCGCGCGAAGGCCTCGGCCAGCGCCTCCCGCCAGGGACGCAGCGGCCGCAGCCCGGCGTCCGTCCACGACCGGGGCGAGAGCACCGAGTAGGCCGGGCGCGGCGCGGGGCGCGGGAACGCGTCCGTCGTCGTCGGCCTGACCTTCTCCGGGTCCATCCCGAGCTCGGCGACGACCGCGCGGGCGAAGCCGAACCAGGTCGTGTCGCCACCGCCTGTGCAGTGGTAAAGCCCGCCAGCGGCCCGGCCGGCACCAGCGGTACCGGCGGCCACCAGGTCGATCAGCCCGGCGGCGAGATCCACCGACCAGGTCGGGGAGCCGCGCTGGTCGTCGACCACGGCAAGGGTGTCGCGCTCGCGGGCGAGCCGCGCGATCGTCCGGACGAAGTTGCGCCCGGACGCGCCGTACACCCACGCCGTGCGCACCACGTAGGACGACGGGCACAACGCGAGCACGGCCTGCTCGCCGGCGAGCTTGGTCCGCCCGTACGCGGAGCGCGGCGCGGTCGGGTGGCCGGTCTCGTAGGGCTTGTCCGCGGTGCCGTCGAAGACGTAGTCGGTCGAGACGTGGAGCAGGGTCGCGCCGGCCTCCGCACAGGCGGCGGCCAGCTGCGCCGGCGCGGCGGCGTTGACGGCATAGGCCCCGGCCTCGTCGGACTCGGCGCCGTCCACGTCGGTCCAGGCGGCGGTGTTCACGACCACAAGGCCGCCCTGGATCCTCGCCGGCCGGGCCTGGTCGCGGACGACGGCCCGCACCCGCGCCGGGTCGGTGACGTCCAGCTCGGCCCGGGTGAGCCCGGCCCAGGCGTGGACCCGTTCGTCCGCCTCCAGCAGCCGGCACAGGTCCACCCCGAGCTGGCCACCGGCTCCTGTCACCATCACGCGCACCCGGCAAGTGTCGCAGACCCAGTTACCCGGCCGGACGCGCACCCACTGCCCATGGAATCACATACAGTATCCACACAATTGCCAACGGCAATTGACGGTTAAACTCGGGGGCGGCCCGTTGACTATGGGCTCAGCCGGCCAACGGCGGCCGGCTGCCGTCGTCCTGGAGAGATGACGATCGTCGACTACTCGGAGATCAAACTGGCCTGGCCGCCGGCCGGGATCCCGCGGCAGGCTGCCTCGGGGGCCGACGCCCGCCGCGGACGGCCCGGCGCCGGCATCCCCGTCGCCAGCGCGCCCCGGCCACCGGCCCGCCGGCCCCGGCCGCCGCGAACGGTCGTGCTGCTGACCATGCTCCACATCGCCCTGCTGCTGACCTACTCGTTCGCCTTCACCACCTGGACGGGCTACGACGAGGCCCAGCACGTCGACATGGTCTACGGCCTGCAGCACGGCGCCGGCTGGCCGGCACCCGGCGAACGGATCATCGCCGCGGGGATCGCCGCGACCTCGGACGACTTCGACCGCGGCCGGTACGCCCAGATGTTCCAGTCGGGTGGCCGCGGCGACGGCGCGCCCCCGTTCGCCGAGATCGACCCGACCCCCCGTGACCAGCGCCTGTCCTTCGACGCGCTCGGTGGGCCCGCCCCGGTCACCGACGGGCGGCTGTCCAACCAGATGGTCCAGCACCCACCGCTGATCTACGCGATCGGGGCCGCCCTGCTGTCCGTCCTGCCCGGCTCCTCGGGCTGGGCGTACGACCAGCAGGTCTGGGCACTGCGCCTGCTGAACATCATCGTCGTGGCCCCGCTGCCGCTGCTCACCTGGGAGGCCTCCCGGCGGTTCGGGCTCAGCGCGCCGCTGGCCCGGGCCGCCGCCGCGATACCGCTGGCCGTGCCCGGGCTCACCCGGGTCGGCGCCACGTTCAACAACGACGGCCTGCTGATGCTGTCGGTCGGCGGGCTGACCGCGCTGCTCGCCGGCGTGCTCACCGGCGACATGCGAAGACGGACGGCGGTGGGCGTCGGCCTGCTGCTCGGGCTCGCCTTCCTCACCAAGTCGCTCGCCCTGCCCCTGGTGGTGGTGGTCGCCGCCGCCTATCTCGTCGGCTGGGCCCGCCTCCGCCGTGCCCACCGGCCCGGCCACGGCCCCTCCCGATCCAGCCGCGGCCTCTCCCGGCCCGGCCCCCAGCCCGTCAGTTCCCGGCCCGATGGCCCCGGGGCCGTCGGCGACCACCTCCGCCGGCCCGCGCACCGCCCCCGCTGGTCCGGCCAGCACAGCCGGCACAGCCGGCACAGCCCGCGCCGTGGCGGCTGGGCCCTGCCCGTCCGGGCGCTGCGGGCGCCGCCGGTGTACCCGGCGCTGCTCTCGATCGGGATCGCCTGCACCGCCGGCGGATGGTGGTGGGTCCGCAACTACGTCCTCTACGACGCCATACAGCCCAACGGATGGGCAACAGAGCCTCCACGGCGCGAACCGGTCCTGCTGCCGAAGTCCTTCTACACCTGGTACGAATACTTCTGGCGGACCATCATCAGCCGGTTCTGGGGTGGTCTCGGGATGTTCGAGCCGCCCCAGCTCTCTCCGGCCGTGATCGTCATCGCGACCACGGCCGTGCTGGGCTGCGTGCTGGCGGCGGTCGCCCGCTCCCGGAGCACCGACGGGGCATCCCGGGGACACCGGTTCACCCGGCCGTGGGCGTTCGCGTCCGCACGCCCGCTGGTGCTGCTCATGCCGATCCTGCTGGCCTACCTGCTGGTGGGCCAGCGCAGCTACTCGGACTACCTGAAGTACACCCAGGGCATCGCCATCCAGGGCCGGTACCTGTACATGGGCGTGGTCGGCCTCGCCGTCGTCGCCACCGCCGGCCTCGGCCGGCTGCTGCGCGGGCACGAGCGGGCCGCCGGTCCGGCCGTGCTGGCCGGCGCGCTCGTCATGCAGGCGGCGGCGCTGTGGGCGGTGTGCGCGTACTACTGGCTGCCGCGCGGCGAGTCGGTCCCCCCGCTGCACGTCGCCGAGATCGTCACCGCGGTCGGGCGCTGGGCGCCGTTCCCCGTCGGGGTGACGATCGCCGTCTTCGCCCTCTGCCTGGTGACCGCCTGCGTCACCGTCGCCGAGATGGCCCGTGAGGCCCGCCGATGTCCCGCGGGGGAGCCGGGCGCCCCCGGGCCGCTGCCCGCGACGCCCGAACTGTCCGCGCTGCCCGGCGCCCGACTGGCCGGGACGTCCGTCACGCTCCTGTCCACGGTGCGTCGGCCCGGGCCCGGCCGGCGGCCCTGGACCGGCCGGCGCTCCCCGGCCAGGCGATGGCCCCGGCCGTCAGGGCGTGGTGGCGACCGAGACCCGGGAGTGGTCGCCGAGCATCAGCCGGTGCGCCCGCGGCCGGGCCGCCGACGGGACGACCTCGACGTCCCGCCCGATCAGTGAGTCCTCGATCCGCCCGATCCCCCGGATGGTCGCCCGCTCCAGCACGATCGAATACTCGATCTCGGTGTCCTCGATGGCGCACGAATGGTAGATCGAGGTGAACGGGCCGACATACGAGTCGACGATCCTCGTGTCCCGGCCGATGATCGCCGGCCCGCGCACGGTGGACCGGACCAGTGACGCGCCCTCCTCGATCACGACCCGGCCGACGACCGTGCTGCTCTCGTCGACCACACCGCGGACGGCCGGCTCCAGCGACTCCAGCAGGTGCCGGTTGGTCTCCAGCATGTCGTCGAGCCGCCCGGTGTCCTTCCAGTAGCCCTCGACCAGGTGCGGCGCGACCTCGTAACCGCCGTCGACGAGCCACTGGATCGCCTCGGTGATCTCCAGCTCGCCGCGCGCGGACGGCTTGATCGCCCGCACGGCCTCATGGACCGCCGGGCCGAACAGGTACACCCCGACCAGGGCGAGATCACTCGGTGGCTGCCGGGGCTTCTCGACCAGAC
>NZ_CEVIVD010000092.1:3043-10911 GCF_982290655.1 Protofrankia sp. CiP1_Cm_nod3 | reverse complement strand
CTCCAGCTCGCCGCGCGCGGACGGCTTGATCGCCCGCACGGCCTCATGGACCGCCGGGCCGAACAGGTACACCCCGACCAGGGCGAGATCACTCGGTGGCTGCCGGGGCTTCTCGACCAGACGCACAACCCGCCCGCCCGGCCCCAGCTCGGCCACGCCGAACGCGGACGGGTTGGAGACCTTCGTCAGCAGGATGAGCGCGTCCGGCCCGCTGCGGCGGAACTCCTCCACCAGCCCCGAGATCCCACCGATGATCAGGTTGTCGCCGAGGTACATCACGAACGGCTCGTCGCCGAGGAAGTCACGCGCGACGAGCACGGCATGGGCAAGCCCCAGCGGCGCCTCCTGCCGGATGTAGGTGACCTCGATCCCCAGCTCGGAACCGTCGCCGACGGCGGTCTCGATCTCCGCGGCGGTCTCCCCGACAATGATCCCGACATTCGTGATACCCGCGGCGGCTATTGCCTCCAACCCGTAGAAAAGCACCGGCTTGTTCGCCACCGGCACAAGTTGTTTGGCCGAGGTGTGGGTGATCGGGCGCAGTCGTGTTCCGGAACCACCGGCAAGCACAAGAGCCTTCATGATCCGAACCTTATCGCGCGGCCGGGCGGCGGCTGTACAAGCCCATGACCAGGGGCGCCCAATACCCGCCGAACAACATTGTTCCGACAGGTTCCGGACAGCCTCCGGACAGCCTCCGAACGGGTTCCGGACAGCCTCCGGACGGGTTCCGGACGCGTTCCGGACGGGTTCCGGACGGGTTCCGGACGGACATGCGCCGGTTTCGGCCGGCCGCCGCGGTGGCCCGCGCCACCCGGCCGGCCGCCGCCGGAACAGCGGGCCCGCCGTCATCAGGGCATCCCACGACGGGTGTGTCGCGCCTGCCGCGGGTACCTTCAGCAACCAGGACCACAGTTGTCCTCCGCGGCCATGACGACAGTCGTGACATCAGCGGTACGGGGGTAACGCCGCAATGAATCCAGCAGCCGGCCCGCGCACACCGGCGGGACCCGTCGGTGTGCCGGCCGAAGATGGCACGAGCGCGCCAGCGACGGCCCCGACAGCTCTGCCGGCCCCGGCGGCACGGACAGCCCCGGCGGCACGGACAGCCCCGGCGGCAGAGCCGGCCTGCCAATGGCGTCATCTCCCGGGGCATAGTGGTAAACAGGACCATATCCGGGGACGCGGGATACATCGGGCGGCATGTACGTCCGTGCGCCGGTGCCAGGCCACGGCGGGGGTGGGAGGTACGGCACGGTGACCGCTACGACCGGGGTCCCCGTGGACCAGTCCGCCAGCACCACGACGCAGCCGGGCCCGCCGGGCCCGCGCCGCGTCCTCAGGGCCCGCCCGAGTGCGAGGTGGCGATGGTTCCTGCGCGCCGGGGAGGAAGGCCCACGGCAACGCTCCCTGATCGACAAGCTGCTGCTCGCCCTCGCAGCCGTGCTGTCGATGTCGATCGTCGTGACGAGCATCGGCGGCTACGTCGCCTACCGCTACTTCGACTCCCAGATCACCAGGGTCACCCTGGCGCTCGGCGACGACCGTGAACGACCGGCCGCAGCCCCACCCGGGAGCGCGAACTTCCTGCTGGTCGGATCGGACAGTCGGGCGGGCACCGGCAACATGTACCAGCGCCAGGAAGTCGTCGCCGGGGAACGTTCGGACACCACCATGCTCGCCCATCTGGACTCGAACGGGACGACCACGCTGGTGTCGTTCCCCCGGGACACCCTGGTACGCATTCCCGGCCACGGCCGGAACAAGCTCAACTCCGCGATCACGACCGGCGGCCCGTCCCTGCTGATCAAAACGATCGAGAACCTCACCGACATCAAAATCGATCATTTTGTGTCGATCGACCTCGCCGGCTTCAAAGCCATGACGGACGCCATCGGCGGAGTGACGGTATGCGTCCGGCCGCTGCCGGACGGCAGCACGTCCAACCTGCATGACGACTACTCACAGTGGCGCGGTGTCGTGGGTGAGAACCAGCTCGACGGCGAGCAGGCGCTGGCCTTCGTCCGGCAGCGCTACGGCCTGCCGGACGGGGACTTCGACCGGATCCGGCGCCAGCAGCAGTTCGTCAGCGCGGTGTTCCAGAAGGCCACCAGCAGCGGGGTGCTCACCAGCCCGGCCAGGCTGGAGAGCCTGCTCGGGGCCGCCACCCGCGCATTGACCGTGGACGACGACACCACCGCCGACGACCTGCGCAACCTGGCGGCCCGGCTGCGGGGCATGTCCGCGAACGCGATCAGCTTCGAGACCATCCCGGTCCGCCCGCCGACGAGGGCCGAAGGCGCGAACGCGGCCGGCGAGATCGCGCCCTTCGGCTCCGTCCAGGTCTACGACCCCGACGGGCTCGAGGCGTTCCTGGCGCCGCTGCGCGGCCGCGGGAGCTCCGCGGCACGGCCGTCCGGGCGCCACGGGGCACCGGCACCGAAAGCCACCGGGGCGACACCCACGCCGGCCGGCCCCGCTGGCAGGACGCTGCTGCGGCCGTCGTCGATCACATTGGACGTCCTCAACGGCACCCCCATGGGTGGCCTCGCGACCAACGCGGCCCGGGAGCTGGCCGCGGCCGGCTTCCAGGTCGCCCACGTCAGCAGCGCGGCCAACCGGCACACGGCCACCTCGCTGGTGCGTTACGGCCCGGGCGGCCTCGCCGCGGCGCGTACCGTGGCCGCCGCGATCCCCGGGGCACAGCTGCGTGAGGATCCGTCCCTGTCGGAGCGGGTCACGCTGGTGCTCGGGACAGGCTTCAAAGGGGTGAACACGAAGGCGCTGACCGCCGTCCCGGCGCCGGCCGGCACCCCGGCGGCGGACTCTGAGGATCCCACCCGCGCCACCGGCCCGGAGGATGCCGCCGGCTTCGGGATCGCCGCCGGCATCGCCGGCTCCGGAGTCGCCGCCGGCTCCGGGAGCACCACTGGCACCGCCAGCTCCGGGGTCGCCGCCGGCACCGCCAGCCCGGGCAGCGGTGCCAGCACCGGGAGCGCCGCCGGCACCGCTCGCCGAGGCACCGGCACCGGCACCGGCACCGGCACCGGCCCACCGGACGCGGACGGCACGGGCACGGCAACAGGCCAGCCCGGCTCGACACACGCCCAGCCGAGCCCGACGCCACCACCAGCGCCCGTCACCGCGGCCGAACTCACCGCCGGCTGTACGTTTTAGCGCGCCGGTCAAGTGGCGCGGATCCTATCCACGACCACCCACCCGTACCGGCCATGATCCAGGCGAGTTTGTCGTTGTGTACGCTTTTTTGGCCGCACAAGCGTACACAACGACAAACTCGCGCTGATCTTCTCCGGCGGCCGGCGTCCATCGAGGTGTGCCACCGTTCGCGGGGATACGTATGGTTACCTGGCCGGCGCTCCAGCGGGGCCCGGCGGGCCTGAGCCCAGCTGGATCCGGGCCCGGCGGGCCCGGGCACCATCAGGCCTGATCCCGGGCCCGGTCAGGTCCCGGCCCGGGATCAGGCGCCGGTCGTCCAGGGCCAGGCGTGGCCGCGCAGCCGGCAGGGGCAGGCCGGAGCAGCCGCCAGCCGTCCCGGGACGGGTGCGTGGTGTCTCGTTTCTCTCGTTCGGGCAGGCCGGAGCGTCGGCTGCCGGCTGGCTAGAATCGCTGCGAACCGGGAGCAGTCGGCTCCCGGATCACCAGTGCAGCCAATGCCGTCTGCCATCCGCCGCGTAAGGTGCCGGCACAGTGTGGGCGGGCCGACGGCAGGCCCGCCCGCTTCGGGCACCCGATCCGGCGAGCCACGACTTAAGTGACGATGATGTTACTTATGGTTCTTCCCAGTACCCGGTGGTGAGCTGTCGTTCGCTTCATGGCAACGTCAGAGCTGCCCAAAGCGTCCTAATCAGACAGGGCCACGCTGCCTCGTGGAGACCGACACCGCCACAGAAGTCGCCCCGGCCGAGGAGGACTGAACACGCCGGTGAGTCGCAGACCTGCGCGCCGGCCGGCATTGCCCGCCGAGCTCAACCCACGGCTCCCCCGGAGCACGCGCCGCCACGGGCGCTCACCGCTGCGCGTGCTGTCGGTCGGGGCGGCCACCGCCCTGTCGGTGCTGGTCCTGGCGGTCAGCTCCATCGGATGGGCGGCATACCGCTACTTCAACAGTTCGGTCACCGGAGTCGCCTGGTCGCCCGGCGGCAGCCGGCCGGCCGAACGGCCCGGGGAGATGAACATCCTCCTGCTCGGGGACGACAGCCGGGCGGGCACCAACGGTGAGTACGGCCAGGTCGACGGGGTCCGCTCCGACACCACGATCGTGGCCCACTTCGGGGGGGACAACTCCGTCACCCTGGTCTCCTTCCCCCGGGACACCCTCGTGACGGTCGCTCCCGGCCTGTCGAAGACGCCCCGGGACGGCAAGGACAAGCTGACCAACATCCTGTCCTACGGCGGGGTGGAAGGGCTCACCCGTACGCTGGAGAACCTGACCAGCCTGAAGATCGACCACTTCATCTCGATCGACCTCGCCGGCTTCAAGACCATGACCGACGCGGTCGGCGGGGTGGACGTGTGCGTGGCCCCGCTGCCCGGCGGCGGCACGTCCAACCTGCGCGACAACTACTCGCAGTGGCGGGGGAAGCTCGGCGTCAACCATCTCAACGGCGACCAGGCGCTGGCCTTCGTCCGCACCCGGCACGCGCTGCCGGACGAGACCTACCGGGTCGCCCGCCAGCAGCAGTTCCTGTCGAAGCTGCTGGAGAAGGCGACCAGCGCGGGCGTCCTCACCAACCCGGTACGGATCACTCAGCTGATCGGCGCCGTCGGCGGCTCGCTCAAGGTCGACAACGGCCTCACCGAGAACGGTGCGATGATCAAAATCGCGCAACGGCTCAGTGCGATTACCAGCGGTAAAGTAACATTTGTCACTATACCTACCTTCGTGCCGACGAAGGCGGACGGCGCCATCAACGACAAGGGCGAGATACCCCCACACGGCCAGGTGCTGTTCTACGACCGCGCCGGCCTGGCCTCCCTGCTCGCTCCGCTGCGCCCGACGGCGGACGCCCCGCCGGCCGCCGGCCACGGGGGCGACGACGGGGCCCTCAGCCAGCCCTCGCTCCCGCCGAACCAGGTGAGCATCGCCGAGGTCCGCAACAAGACCGGCCGCTCCGGCCTGGCCGCGCAGACGACCGACGCCCTCAGCGCCCTGGGCTTCGCCGGCTCGATGCGCACGACCACCGGCCCGGCCGGCCAGGTCATGACGGAGATCCGCTACCCCGCCGGGCAGGAGGAAGCCGCGCAGACGCTCAGCCGAATGATCACCGACTCGCGGACCATCGAGGATCCGACGATCAGCCGGGGGCTGGTCGTCGTCCTCGGCGCCTCGTTCACCGGTGTGACCGACACGCTGGACCTGCCGGCCGCGCCCGGCGGCGCGTTGCGCGGGGCGGTGGGAGCCGGCCCGGCCGGTGGCACGACAACGGCCGGCGCGGGGGCGGCACCGAGCGCGCCAGCGCCGACGGCACCGACCGTCGCCCCGGCGAACACATCCTGTACACCGTGAGCAGGCACAGCTCCGCGCGATCGCACTTTTCGTGATCGGCATGCCCGTAGCCGGCATACCACGGCAGCGGCCCGGAACGAGCGCCGGCCGTAGCACCAGGCCACCGGCCGGACCGGCAGCACACCACCGGCCAGACCATCGGGCAGCCGGGCAGCCGGCCGGACCAGCGGTGCTCTAACGTAGGCGTCCCATGAGTACGAGCATCCGATGAGTTCGTCGCCCCTGCCCGCGGGACGCCATCTTGACGGCGTTCTCACCGGTGTCCTGGACGCCGCTGTGGCCGCCGTGCCCGCGCACGCCCTCGGCTCCCCCGCTCGCCCGCCCGGCGCGGCGGCACTGGCCGGCACGCCCCGTGCCGCGGGCACCCCGGGTGCCGCGGGCGCCCCAGCCGGTGCGGGTGGCTCCGGAGGTGCTCCAGCCGACGTGGCCGGTGTCGCCGCGCTGCTGGCCCGTCGGGTGCGCGCGGACGCGGGACGTCCGCTGCTGACCTTCTACGACGACGCCACCGGCGAGCGGACCGAACTGTCCGCCACCACCGTCGACAACTGGGTGGCCAAGACCGCGAACCTGCTCGTCGACACACTCGGCGTCACCGCGGGTGACACCATCCAGATCGCCCTGCCGCCGCACTGGCAGACCGCGGTGGTGCTGCTCGCCGCGTGGTCGGCGGGCGCCCAGGTGAACATCCACCGGCCTGGCGCCGCCATCGGCGCGAACGCCACAGCCGGCGCGGGTGCCACAGCCGGGACGGACAGCCACGACGACCCACCGGCAGCGGTGTTCGTGACCGAGCAGGCCGTGGACGACCCGGCCGTGGTGGGTGACGGAGCTGAGATCATCGCGCTGTCCCTGCGCCCGCTGGGTGGACGGCTCGCTCAGCCGGTGCCGGGCGTGCTCGACTTCGCGGCCGAGGTCCTCAGCCACGGCGACCGCTTCGTCCCACCTGCGCCACCGGCGAACCAGCGGACTCTCACCCGGCTGGCCGGCTACTACGCGCGGGCCTGGGAGCTGACCGCGGCGGACCGGGTGCTGACCACGGCCGGTTACGACACGCCGGACGGCCTGCTCGGCGGCCTGCTGGGCCCGCTGGCCGTCGGCGCGTCGGTGGTCCTCTGCCGCCACCTGGACCCGAGCCTGCTCGCCCGGCGGATCGCCGTCGAGCACGTCACTGCCGTATGCGGCCCGGCCGGCTCCGCGCGGCCCACCTCCGACCCGAGCCGGCCAACCACATCCGAGCCGGCCAGGCCGGACGCCCTCTCGGAACAGAGGGCACCCGCCATCCGCCGTCTCACCACCGAACTGCCATAACCACCATCATCAGCCGTCCGGACAACCCGTCGCGCGCCCGCCATCACACGCGTTCACGAAACCGGATCAAGCAGGCCCGCGGGCGGAGCGGTGACGTGGCCACCAGCCTCTTGCAACCCATGTTTTTCCCGTCGCGGCTCCACTCGCGGATCCGGCGGGCCCAGGCCCATGCCGCCGTCACCGCGTAAGGGGTACGGGGCCGGGGCCCGTACGGGCGTGGGCCCTCCCGCGGCAGACGGCGCCGCCGAGGTCAGGTGGTGACCTCGTGTAGTTCGCCGGTGGCCACATCGTAGATAAAGCCCCGGACGGACGTCGTGGCGGCCAGGAAGGGGTTGGAACGCAGCCGCGCGATGGACCGCCGCACGCTCTCCTCAAGATCATCAAACGCGTGGACGGGCCAGTCCGGGCGGGCGCCGGTGCGTTCGAGCAGCTTGTCCCGGAACCCGTCATCGGTAATCGAGATCATCCCGCACTGGGTGTGGTGCAACAGGATGATCTCGGTGGTGCCCAGCTCGTGCTGGCTGACCGCCAACGAGCGGATCATGTCATCGGTGACCACCCCGCCAGCGTTGCGCAGGACGTGCGCGTCGCCTTCGCCCAGCCCCAGCAAGGCGTGCACGTCCAGACGAGCGTCCATGCAGGCCAGAACCGCGACCCCGGTGGTCGGGCGAGCCGGTCGGGCCTGTGGCTGACCGCCGCCGCTGCGCCGGGCGGTCGCGAAGCCGGCGGCGCGCTCCGTCAGGATGTCGGTGACGCTGTGGGAACGTCCCGAGCTTGACAGATCATCGCGAGCGTCGACCGTGGTCATGGTCGTACAACCTCCATCGGCGCGGTGCATGCATCGGCACGGTGGGCGTATCGGACAGCGGGTACAGCGGGTACAGCGAACGGCGGACACGGCAACGTCGCCGTGCGGGTCGCCGGGGCGACACCGAGAGCGCGTGACGCCCCACCGCGCCCCGATGGGCACCGCCGCGGGGCGAACGGCTTCGGGCCGTCACCGCGGCCGGCCTCAACCAGCATGACGCGGCCA
>NZ_CEVIVD010000092.1:0-2617 GCF_982290655.1 Protofrankia sp. CiP1_Cm_nod3 | reverse complement strand
GCCGGCCAGGTTCAGGCCGGCCAGGTTCAGGCCGGCCAGATGCGGATACCGGCCAGGTGGCGCTGCCGGCCAGGCCGGGCCGTGTGTCGACCGGGTCGACGCTGTCCGTCAGGTGGGGCTGTCCGTCAGGCGTCAGGCCGGAACAGCATCTCGCAGGCATCACCCGCCGGGACACGGGTCATACTTACCGTGAGGAGATCGGCAACCGGGCGGCCCGCCGCATGACCCCATGGTCATGGCACTGATGGGGCATCGTGCTGACGAGGCATGGCACCGGTGGGCCGTGTACTCGGCCGGGCTACCGGCGACCGTGCTCGGGGCGCGGTCGCGGCCGTGCCCCGGCCGCCGGCAACGGCCGGGAACCCGGGGGGGTCGGATGGGTCCAGGACAGCGGTCTGTACGCTCAGCCGGTGACACAAACCGGTCAAGATCACATGAGGTGAGCGTGGCATCAATGGACGGCGGTTCCAGGCGGTCACGCTGGCAGCTACTTGTTCATGAAATGGCGAAGTTCGGTGTCGTCGGCGGCTTCTGCTACCTGGTTGACGTCCTCGTCTCCAATCTGTGCCATGGCGTTTTCGACATGGGCTGGCTCAGCGCGAAAACCGTCTCCACCATTGTGGCCGCAACCTGCGCCTACATCGGCAACCGGCACTGGTCCTTCACGCATCGCGCACGTACCGGCCTTCGGCGTGAATACACCCTCTTCGTGATCCTCAACGCCGTCGGGCTCGGGATCGCCCTGGCCTGCCTCGGGATCGCCCGCTATGTGCTGGGCCTGGACAGCGTGCTGGCCTTCAATCTGGCCGGGAACGTGGTCGGCACCGGCCTCGGCACCATCTTCCGGTTCTGGGCGTACAAGCGGTGGGTCTTCCTGCACCCGGACGACCCGAAGGCCGTGCTGCACGCCGAGACCGACGCCCGCCGCGGCCAGCGCGTACCCGAGCCGGCAGGCCGTCTGTAATCACGGGAAAGCTGCCGGTAAATACCCGGAAAGGACTGCGCCAGGATGGACGCTCCTGGTTTTCCAGCGGATTCCGTTTCTGTGACGGGCTGGCGTCGCACGACGCTTTCGCCCCTGTCCCGGCCAGGTGCGGCGGGGCCGGCCGGACGGTTCGGCTGACGCACCCCACCCTCGCTTCCCGGGCGGGCCGCCCGGGAAGGCGGCGCGGATGCCCCATCACCGCCTACCGGCGTCCAGGCGCCCTCGGGCCGGCAACCAGGAATCCGACACGCGGCGACCCTGCGTAGTATTCAGCCCAGGTTCACAGACGCACCGAGGAGGATTCGCCCCGCCTCGGACGCCGTCGGCGCAGCCACCATGCCCAGGCTGTGCCCGACGGATGCTGGCCGACGCGGGCACCGTCCGCGCGACCGGACATCCGTCGGGCATGGCCCACCCGTGACCCGGACCATGGCCGCCGCACCGGATGACGTGCCGCCGTATCCACGCGGACCGCACCAGAAGATCCGCATACCTGACCCACCGGGGGAGACGTGGCAACCGGACTGGCACTCGCGGTCGACATCGGCACCGGCTTCACCGTGGCCGCGACCGCCGTCGACGGCCGGTCGGAGCTCTTACCGCTTGGTCCGGACGGGCCGATGCCGGCCGTCGTCAGCCTGAGCCACGACGGCCGGCTGCTGACCGGCTCGGCCGCCGCCGACATCGCGGTGACGCATCCCGACCGCGCGCAGCCCTGCCCCCTGCGGGCTCTGGAGAGCACCGAGCAGGTGCGGCTCGGCGACACGGCCATCCCCACGGTCGAGCTGGTCGCCGCCGTCCTGCGCCAGGTCTCGCACGAGACGATGAGCCGTTTCCCGGGGCCGCCGCCGGCACAGGTGGTCCTCACCGCGCCGGTCCGCTGGGGTTCCGTCGAGGTCGAGCGGCTGCGGGCCGCCGCGTTCCGGGCAGGCCTGACCAGCGTCACCCTGCTCCCGGAACCGGTCGCGGCGGCCCGCTGGCAGGCCGATCCGGCCGGCTTCCCGCCGGGGACGACCGTCGCCGTCTACGATCTCGGCGCCACGAGCCTGGCGACGACCGTCCTCACCGCGGCACCTGGCGGGTTTGACATCCGCGGCGAGCCGGGCGGCAGCTCCGGCTTCGGGGGCAACACGATCGACGACATCCTGCTGCGCAGGATCGGCGAGCGGGCCACGAGGACCGACTCCCGGGCCTGGAACGCGCTGTGGGCCGACCAGAGCCCGTCCGGTCAGCGGTCGCGCGACCAGATACGCCAGCAGGTCGTCGCGGCGAAGGAGGCGCTGTCGGCCGCCACCAGCCACACCGTCCGGGCCGGCGGATCCGTGGGGGCTATCGAGCTCACCCGGGCGGACCTGGAGGCCTCGATCGAGGGCGAGCTGCGCGCCACCATGACGGAGCTGATCCGGACGGCCGAGAGCGCGGGTGTGCGGCCGGGTGGGCTCGCCGAGGTGTTCCTCGTCGGCGGGTCGACGCGGATACCGCGGATATCGGCGCTGCTGCTGGAGATGGTCGGTGTCTCACCCCGCCCGCCTCGTGACCCGCAGTACGCGGCCGTGCTGGGCGCGCTGGTCGCCGTCGGCGCGGCCAGCGGCCCCACCTCGTCGGGCCACGGGCCGGGACAGGGGCCGGGAC
>NZ_CEVIVD010000091.1:5739-20460 GCF_982290655.1 Protofrankia sp. CiP1_Cm_nod3 | reverse complement strand
CGGGCCGAGCGCCGGTCGATCCCGGCCAAGGGGCTGACCGGCACCGGCTACGACGGGCACGCCTTCTGGGACACCGAGAGCTACGTCCTGCCGATGCTCACCTACACCGCCCCGCACGCGGCGGCGGACGCCCTGCGCTGGCGGCAGGCCACCCTGCCGCTGGCCCGGGAACGGGCCCGTACGCTCGGTTTCTCCGGCGCGGCGTTCCCCTGGCGGACGATCCACGGCGAGGAGTGCTCGGGGTACTGGCCGGCGGGCACGGCGGCGTTCCACATCAACGCCGACATCGCGGACGCGGTCGTCCGCTACGTCCGCGCGACCGGGGACGACGCCTTCGAGCGCGACGTCGGCCTGGAACTGCTCGTCGACACCGCCCGGCTGTGGCGCTCCCTCGGCCACCACGACCTCGACGGCGACTTCAACATCGACGGCGTGACCGGCCCGGACGAGTACAGCGTCGTCGCGGACAACAACGTCTACACGAACCTGATGGCGCAGCAGAACCTCGTCGAGGCGGCGAACGCCGTCCGGCGGCATCCGGACAGGGCGCGCGAACTCGGCGTGGACGCGGAGGAGACCGCGTCCTGGCGCGACGCCGCCGAGGACATGTACATCCCGTTCGACGAGAAGCTGGGCGTGCATCCGCAGTCCGAGGGGTTCACCCGCCACCAGGTGTGGGACTTCGAGCGCACCCGCCCCGACCAGTACCCGATGCTGCTGCACTTCCCGTATTTCGACCTGTACCGCAAGCAGGTCGTCAAACAGGCCGATCTGGTGCTGGCGATGGTGCGCAGGGGGGACGCGTTCACCGAGGAGCAGAAGGCCCGCAACTTCGCCTACTACGAGGCCCTGACCGTCCGCGACTCGTCGTTGTCGGCGTGCTGTCAGGCGGTGATGGCCGCCGAGGTCGGCCACCTCGGGCTCGCCCACGACTACCTGCGCGAGGCCGCGCTGACAGACCTGCGCGACCTGTCGAACCGGGCCGTGGACGGCCTGCACATCGCCTCGCTCGCCGGGAGCTGGATCGCGCTGGTCGAGGGGTTCGGCGGGCTGCGCGACACCGGGGAGACGCTGTCGTTCGCCCCCCGGCTGCCGGAGGGGATCAGCAGGCTGGCGTTCACGCTGTCCCGGCGGGGCCGGCGGCTGCGGGTCGAGGTCACCGACGCCGTCGCGTCCTACGTGCTGCTGCGCGGCGACCCGACCGTCATCGTCCACCACGGCGAGCAGGTGTGGGTGACGACGAAGGAGCCGGTGAGCCGTCCGGTGCCGCCGTCGCCCACCCGGCCGGCTCCCGGCCAGCCGTTCGGACGGGAGCCGGTGCGCTTCCGCCCGAACCCGTGAGACGACCGCCGTGCCCGCGCGGACGCGCCGGTGCCACCATGCCCGTGCGACTGCTGCGCATCCGCCGCGCCCGCACGGATGTTACCCGGTGTGGTCGCGATTGTGGTTACGGTCGCGGTTGTGGTCCTCCGGGGAGACGGCGGCGCGGGTGAAGTCGCGGTAGGCGCGGGACGGCGTGGGGCCGCGCTGGCCCTGGTAGCGCGAGCCGTAGACGGCCGAGCCGTACGGATGCGTCGCCGGCGAGGACAGCCGGAACAGGCACAGCTGACCGATCTTCATGCCTGGCCAGATCTTGATGGGCAGGGTGGCCACGTTCGACAGCTCAAGGGTGACATGGCCGGAGAAGCCCGGGTCGATGAACCCCGCGGTCGAGTGCGTGAGCAGGCCCAGGCGGCCGAGGCTGGACTTGCCCTCCAGCCGGCCGGCGAGATCGTCCGGCAGGCTGATGATCTCGAGGGTCGAGCCGAGGACGAACTCCCCGGGATGCAGGACGAACGGCTCGTCGACGTCCGGCGCGATGAGCTCGGTCAGGTCCTCCTGCTCGATGGCGGGGTCGATGTGGCTGTACCGGTGGTTCTGGAACACCCGGAACCACCGGTCGAGCCGCAGGTCGATACTGCTGGGCTGGACGAGAACCGGATCGTACGGTTCCAGGCGGACGCGTCCCGCGGCGATCTCGGCTCGGATATCCCGGTCAGACAGCAGCACGTCCGAGCACGCTACCGGCCGTCGGCCCTGTCGCGGTCGTCGGACGGGGGCATCCCCTCATTCTTCGCACTGCCGTCCCGTCACGGGCAGAGGTAGGCCGCGTCGGTCGTCGAGCAGATGAGCTGGTTGTCGAGCAGCCACTGGATGGGCAGCGCGTCGGTGACCGGGTCGACGACCGGCGCGCCCGGGATGAGTGCGCTGACCACCTGGTACTGCTGTCCGTAGCCGGGCTGGTCGAACCACGGCCGGATGGCGCCGCTGTAGACGGAGAACGTCCGCAGCACCCGGTAGTCGTGGTAGTTGCAGCTGCCCGGGTCCGTCGTGGAGTCCAGGTTGGACGGCGGGATGGCCCGGGCGGCGTATTTCGTCCCCTCCGGGGAGGCGAAGTTGCCGCTGGTGCCACCGAAGCGGTCGAACTCCAGCCCCGGGGCCAGCGATGTCACCGTCCGCTGCGGGGTGCCGTCCGGGTTGATCAGGTATCCGTCCTTCGGCGGGTACTGCCAGCCGCCCTGGCCGGACCGGGCGGACGGGTCCCACCAGGTGTCCAGGAACTGCTGGACCGGCTCCCCGCCGGTGCGCTGGTAGTGGGACAGCTGCCGGCCCACCTCACCGACGACCGGCAGTTTCTGGGGGCCCAGCCGCGAGTCGCCACGGAAGTCGGCCTCCGAACACTCGTCCAGCGACCGGTGCCCACCCGTCGGATCGCCGGCCGTCGAGCCACCGGTCGTCGCACCGACAGTGATCGTGGCGCCGTCGGTCGCGGAGGCGGGCGCGGCCGAGGCGGATGTGGCGTCGACGAAGGCGGTACCGGCAAGGAGCAGGGCTCCAGCCGTCAGCGAGATCATGCTCTTGCGAAACTGCACGTATTCCTCCCGGACGTGTGCTCTGAGTAGCACATCGATTCGGGAGAGTAGTAAAAGATCTGCTCACGGACGTGGATCGCGCCCTCCGGGCGGATATACCGTGTGTCGTCCGTCCTGTAGCGACACGTGCCCGCCGACCGGCGCCGGCCTGCCCAGGCCGTGCCTGGCCCACGCCGGCCGGGTCCCGCCGCACCTCGCCCACGCGAGCCTGTAGGATGCTGAAGGCAGCACGCGGGCGTAGTTCAGAGGCAGAACACGAGCTTCCCAAGCTTGCAACGCGGGTTCGATTCCCGTCGCCCGCTCCACTCTGGGACAGGTCTGTCGGGGGAGCCCCGACCGGGTCGTTTCGCAATATCTGCCGGGGGATCGAATCCCCCGAACCCCCTACGATCCCCCTACGATTTTTGGTGGTTGGGCGAGTCGTGCCTGCGGGGGGTTGGCGTGCCCTGGGATCATCTGGCTGTCAGTCGGCTGTTGCCTGCCAGGGGTCTGTGAGGTCGATGCCGGTGTGGACGAAGTCCTTGGTGTTGCGGGTGGCGAGGTCGGCGGAGTGTGAGCGGCAGATGGCCGCGATCTGGGCGTCGGCCATGGCGATGGACAGGCCCTGCCGCTCGCGGCCCACGACGATGTCCGCGTAGTGGGCCGCCGCGTCGTCGTCGAAGGGCAGGACACGGCCGGTGAAACCCGCCTCGACGGCACGTCGCAGCCGGTCGGCCAGGTC
Organism: Protofrankia sp. CiP1_Cm_nod3; assembly: GCF_982290655.1. Classification (NCBI taxonomy): domain Bacteria; kingdom Bacillati; phylum Actinomycetota; class Actinomycetes; order Frankiales; family Frankiaceae; genus Protofrankia; species Protofrankia sp. CiP1_Cm_nod3. The sequence continues at coordinate 16,827 of NZ_CEVIVD010000091.1, read as the reverse complement.
GGTGCGGCGTCGCCCCTCGGGCAGCCGGGCGATGCCGTAGCGCAGCTCGGCCAGGGTCACCGCGGTCAGGTAGATCTCGTCGGCGGGCTGGCTGTCGACCCAGGCGACGACCCCTGGGTCGGCCCGGGCGCGCATCAGCTCCGAGACGACGTTCGTGTCCAGTGCGATCATGAGGAGAAGTCCGCCGCCCTCGGTGGCTCCGTGCGTGGCGGCAGGGCGAGCTCCACGTCCTCGTCGAGGTCCGCGAAGTACTGGTGGATCTGGCTGCCCAGCCCGCGTCGCGGGGCCGGCCCGGTCAGGGCGGCCCGGAGGATCGCCCGGGCCTCCGCCTCCATGGACCGGCCGTTGTGCGCCGCGCGGACCCGCAGCCGCGCCTTCACCTCGTCGTCCAGATCCCTGATCGTCAACGCCGCCATGACCTACCACCCCTTCCAGTCACTCCTTCCGACGATCCAATGCTAGCACTGCATGCATTGCAAGCCGCACGTGAGCGGAGTGCGCGCCAGACCCGGCTGACGTTGCGGACAAGCCTGGAGGTTGGTGGACGGATCCGAGCCGCTTTACAGGACAGAAGCTCGCAACGCCGTGCCATTCGCGTGCCACTTTCAGTCCTCGACCTCGATGCCGTGGGCGCGGGCCAGGTCGGCGAGTTCGTGGTTGTAACCCTGGCCGACGACCCGGAAGCGCCAGGCGTCCGCCCGCCGGTAGATCTCGGCGAGTATCAGGGTCCGTTCGGTGGTGGCGGCGTCGAGGGTGGCACGCAGCCACGTTGCCGCGTCCGGTGTCTGAGCGCCGACTTCGATCGGCCCGATCTCACCGAACGTCCGGGATCCGTCGAGAGCCGCCGCGATGATGATCTTTCGTGTGTCATCCGGGATGGCGGCGAGATCCACCGTGATGGCCTGTTCCGCGGGGCCGTCGACCCGGAGCACGACAGCCTCGTCGGCAGCCTGCGGCTGGTTGTAGAACACGAAGTCGTCATCGGTCCCAACCAGATCGTCGTCACCGACGAGGAACGCGACAAGGTCGACATCGCGGACCTCCCAGGACCAGGTGGCAGCGATGGCCCATCGTGTGCCGGCAGCGGCCGTCGGCAGATCCTGGACGCCGCCGCGGGGCAGGACCCGTCCGGTGAGCACCTGGCCGGCGGGTGGCTGGGGTGCGCCGGCGGCAACTGTCGCATCGGGCCCGGTCCCGCCTGCTGCCGGTCCGGGATGGCGCTGGCCCGCGATGTCACGCAGGAATGCCTCGGCGGTCACGACAGGGATGTCGAGGTGCCGGATACGGGGCATGCGACGGTTCTGCTCGCCACCGTCCAGACAGACGACGAGGGCAAGGCTCGCGGTGACGTTCACCGCGGGGATCCCGCGGAAGGCTGTGATGCGCTCCCTGAGCTGGGCAGCCTCGGCGTGTGCTCCACCGAGCACAAGTATGCGACGGCCCGCGAAGGGATGAGAGGCAGGCGTTGGTGGAGCCGGCGGGGCCTGGACGGGGCGCGTCGGCAGGCCACCTGCCGGTAGGCCCTCTGTCGGCGCGGCGCGGGTCTGGCTCCGGCCGGGTCTGGCGGACGCCCCGGGTCTGGCGGACGCCGTGTCAGCGTGCGTGCCGGGCGGCGTCGGGCCCGCGGTCGGCAGCGGCACGGGCTCAGGGGTGCGTTGTTCCTCCCGGCGCCGGCCGGGACGGACATCGTCGAGCAGGTTCAGGAAGCCCCGTTCGTCGAGCACTGGCGTGCCATGTGTCAGCGCGGCGCGGGCCTTGCTCGTTCCGCTGCGGATGTCGTTGGTGACCACAACGCTGGTCCGACGGCTGACCGCGCTGGTGACGTGCAGTCCGGCAGCCGTAGCTTTCTCGACCAGTTCTTCGCGATCAGTAACGGTATCTCCGGTGAAGGCAACCCGCATGCCCTGGACGAGCGGCCCGCCAACGGTGAGCGGCCCCGGATTGAGATAGGGGCAGGGCGGTTTTCGCGTGCTCGCCCGGGGCCGGGCGGGCAGGATTGCCATGTTGTCACGCGCTGTGCCGCAGGGGGCGAGGGGCAGGTCCAGTTGCTGGCTGGCGGCGTGCCCCAACGCCCGCGGCAGCAGAGCGGCGAGGACGTCGGCGTCGTCGACGGCGTCGTGGGCCTGGCGTTGGACGACTCCCCAGTACCCCGCCAGCGTGGCCAGTTTGAGGTTCGGCAGGTCGAGATCGAGCCGGCGGGCGAGAACCCGGGTACACAGCCGCCATTCGACAGGAAGGCGGATGCCCAGCCGCATTGCTTCGGTGGCAAGCATCTGCCAGTCGAAAACCGCGTTGTGCGCGACGAAGATCCGGCCGTCGAGCAGCGGCAGCAGAGAATCGGCCACCAGGTCGAATGTGGGGCTGCCGGCCAGCCGTTCGCGGGTGAGCCCGTGAATGTGCACCGGCCCGGGATCGCATCCCGGATCGAGCAGGGTCGACCATCGCCGTTCCACCGTGCCGTCGGACGCCACGTGCACTACGGCTACCGAGAGGACCCGGCTACGCTGTGCTATCAGTCCGGAGGTCTCCACGTCCACCACCGCATAGCGGTGGGGATAGGCGGCGGCGATGGCCGATGGTTGAAGTAACGGGGAGCTCACAGCGTCGGATCATCCCATGATGCTCGGCCCGGTCAGTCGGCTGGTGTTGTCTGCCAGGGGTTTGTCAGGTCGATGCCGGTGTGGGTGAAGTCCCTGGTGTTGCGGGTGGCGAGGGTGTTGCGGGTGGCGAGGCCGGCGGAGCGTGAGCGGCGGACGGCCGCGATCGGGGCGTCGGCCATGGCGGCTCGGAGGATCGCCCGGGCCTCCGCCTCCATGGACCGGCCGTTGTGCGCCGCGCGGACCCGCAGCCGCGCCTTCACCTCGCCATCCAGATCTCTGATCGTCAACGCCGCCATGGCCGGCCACTCCTGCCAGTGATCCGATGCTGGCACCGCATGCGTCGCGAGCTGGGCGTACGAAGTCCGCACCGACACGAGCCCGGCTGGCGTCGCGGGCAAGCCTGGAGGCCGCTCGTGTTCGATCCGAACCTACCGGGAAAAAATGGGAAGAAGACCGTGGATACGGGGTGAAAGTGCTGCTAGAGTCCGTATCCGCTGACCACGACTCGCTGTCGTCCCGGACCGTGGGCGCTGCGGGCAGAGTCCGCGTCATGAGACTTCCGTAACCATCCGGCGCAGGCTGGGACGTGTGCTGCCGTCGCTGACGGCACACATCCCGGCCACGAGGAACGACCCGACCGCCTCGACCCGCATGACTGCCGACCACGCTGCCGGAGCTGGACCGCGTGATCGACAGCTCGTCTGGGCCGGGTGGTTCGGCGCACCCTCCTCAGGGCTGCTCCGGGCGTCTCGTGACGGGCCGGCGTACGCCCCGGCGCGCCGCTGCGCACAGGAGCCGCTCTCCACAGGATCACAGGACAGGATCACAGGAAAGGACACGATGCCGCGGAACGTCCTGATCACTGGTGGCTCCAGTGGTGTGGGTCTGGCCACCGTGACACGGTTCGCTCGCAATGGTGACAACGTGTGGTTCACCTACCACTCCCGGCGGGACGTCGCCGAGTCGGTCGCGTCGGACCTGCGCACGACTGGCGGTGCCCAGGTATGCGCCTTCGAGTTCAGGCAGGGGGAGCGGGACAGCCACGACGATCTGCTGGCGGCGCTTCCCGGCCCGGTGGACGTGCTCGTCAACAACGCCGCCGTGGGCACGCGGAGCATCGACCGGTACGTCCCGGACCCGCACGACCGGGACGAGGCGTTCCTACGGATCAACAGCATCGGCCCGCTGTGGCTGATCCGGCGCCTCCTCCCGGGCATGCTGGACCGCGGCTACGGGAAGATCGTCAATATCTGCAGCGTCGGTGGCGGGGTGACCCAGTTCCCGGGATTCGACGTCGTGGACGGCATGAGCAAAGCGGCGCTCGCCTACCTGACCCGCCATCTCGCGGCGGAGACGGCGCATTCCCCGGTCGATGTCATGGCGGTGTGCCCGGGGGCGGTCGACACGCCCATGCTGCGGGAGAGCACGCTCGACCGGCTGGCGCCGCAGGCCCGGCTCGACTTCGAGGCGAATCTGCCGAAAGGCAGGCTGATCCGGCCGGAGGAGATCGCGGAGCTGGTGTGGTGGCTGTCCGGCGACAGTTCCTGCGTGCTGCACGGGGCGGTCGTGGACGCGTCGATGGGCCTGGGGGTGCGTCCCGGGCTGTTCACCGAGCACCCCGCGGAATCCGGTCAGGCGCGCGGCGGCCGTCCGGGAGGCCACTGATGGTGTCGAGGCGCGCGGCGGCGCTGGCTGCCCAGCCGCCGGCGATCGCCGCGGCGCACTTCCGGGCGGAGGCGGATCCGTACCATCCCCGGCTGCGTCCGGACGGGTACGTCAACCTCGGCACGGCGGAGAACCGGCTGGTGTGGGACCTGCTGGCGCCCCGGCTGACCGGCCCGCGGCCGCTGACCGCCGCGGACACCCACTACGCCCCGCTGCACGGCACCGACGCCTTCCGGGAACAGCTCGCCCGTTTCCTCACCGGTGTCTGCCGGACGGAGGTGGATCCGCGGCACCTTGTCGTGGTCAGCGGGGCGACAGGTGCCCTGGACGTCATCGCCTCCGTCCTGTGCGACCCGGGGGAGGCGATCATCGTGCCCGCTCCCTACTACGGGGCCTTCGACGTCGACCTGGCCGGACGTTCCGGCGCCCGCCTGCTGCCCGTGCCCCTGAGCGCGGGCGGGAACTTCCAGGTGACGGCCTCGGGGATAGATCATGCTCTCACCCGTGCCCGCGAGCGGGGGATCACCGTCCGTGCCGTGGCACTGGCCTCGCCGGGGAACCCGGTCGGCCATGTCCACCCGCCACGGGTCCTCCGGGAGATCGCCGAGGTCGCCGGCCGGCACGGGGTGGACGTCATCGCGGACGAGATCTACGCCAGCTCGGTCTTCGGCGAGACACCGTTCGTCAGCTTCCTCGATCCCGAGGTGAGGACGGCCGGAACCGGACGGGTCCACGTCGTGTGGGGGTTCGCGAAGGACTTCGGGCTGCCCGGCTTCAAGATCGGTGTTCTGTGCAGTCCCGATCCCGAGGTCCGCGCCGCGGCCCGGGCGCTCGCCTATTTCGCCGCGACCTCGACCGACACCCAGGCGCTTCTGCGGGACGTTCTCGCCGACCACGCGTGGGTTGCCCGTTTCCTCGCGGAGAGCCGTCGGCGGCTTGCCCTTTCCCATGCCTCGTCGGCCGAGCTCCTCTCCGCCGCTGGTATTCCCTTCGTGCCGGTGGGGGCGGGGTTCTCGCTGTGGGCCGATCTGGGGGCGTGGCTGGCCGCTCCCACCTTCGCGGCCGAACACGACCTGTGGGAGAGGCTTCTTGAGCGGGCCCGTGTCAACGTCCTGCCAGGCCAGTTCTTCGCCAGCCCCGATCCGGGATGGTTCCGGATCTGCTATGCCACCGACCGGGCCGTGGTGACGGAGGGCATCAGCCGTATCGTTCGCTTTCTTGACGCGTCCGCGTCCGCGTCCGCGTCCACGACCACGACCACGACCACGACCACGGCTGGGCCGTGCGGTGAGGAAAGAGCCGCTGTCTCCCGTCCGGTTGATGCCACGCGCTATGAAAGCATCGAGGGCTGAGGATGGAGCAGAAACCGGGATGGCCGCTGGGAGCGGCCCGGCCGATGAGCGACTGGTACCGTTCGGCGGGCGTCCGCGGTGGGAGCCGGCGGGCGTTTCACCAGGAAATGGAGGAAGGGCGGGTGTTCTTTCCGTCCGAGCTGGTGCCGTATCTTGCCCATGAAGCCGTCCGCGTTCTCCCGGCCGCCCTGGCACGGGAACTCACCGTGCGTCACCTGTACCAGTTCCTGTTGTCGGCCACGCACCTGGAGACCAGGATCGTCAACCGTGGGGCGGAGCGGATAGCCGGCAACCGGGTGGGCTTCGACCTGCCCCCTTCATGTCGTCTGGACGCCTACAAAATCTACTGTGACGAGGGATATCATTCGCTGTACAGTCTCGACCTGGCCGACCAGATCGCCACCGCCACGGGGATCCCGATACCCCGGTGGGACTACGGCGGTTTCGTCGAACGTCTCGAGGAGACCGGGCGCGCCATTCTCCCCGGCGAACCGGTGCTCGCCCAGCTGCTGCAGGTGATCGTGTTCGAGACGCTGATAACCGCGGTCCTCAACGAAGTCCCCAACAATCCCACGGTCGTCACCGCGGTCCGGGAGGTGACCCGGGACCATGCCCGCGACGAGGGACGCCACCACCGATTCTTCGTCGCTTTCTTCCACCTGCTGTGGACGCATCTGCAGCCCTCGCTCCGGGAGCGTGTGGCGCACGCCATCCCACCTCTGATCAGGGCGTGCCTCGTCTGGGACACCGCGCCGGTCCGGTCCTCCCTCCTGCTCGCAGGCCTCGACGAGCCCACCGCCGACACCGTGCTCCGGGACGTCTACGGGGGGGCCGCCGCGACTCGGCGAATCCGCGAGGCCGCCCAGGCCACCCGGCGGATGTGCGAATCCGCCGGCGTCCTCGATCTTCCCGGGGCGAGCGAGGCATTCGCCGCCCACGGGATCGGGTGAGGGCATATGCGGCCTTCCGTCGATCACGACAGCGGACTCACCTACGCGACCTACCTGCGCCTTCCCCACGTGCTCGACCAGCAGCGGTGCAGAAGCTCGCCCCCTGCCCACGACGAGCTGCTCTTCATCACCGTCCACCAGGTGTACGAGCTGTGGTTCAAGGTGCTGCTGTTCGAGCTTTCCAACGCCAGGGACCGGATGCTCGACGGTGACGCCTACCGGGCCCGTCTCCGGCTGCGCCGCTGCCACGAGATCGAGCGTGTGCTGGTGAACCAGATCGACGTCGTCGACACCATGACGCCGCACGGGTTCCTTGAGTTCCGTGGCGCGCTCGGGTCGTCCAGCGGGTTCCAGTCGGCACAGTTCCGAGAGATAGAGTTCCTGTCCGGTGCCGACGACAACGGCTGGCTGGACAGAGCCGCCTGGCTGAGCGCCGAGGACCACCAGCGGCTGTCCCTACGACTGGCCGAACCGGACCTGTGGGACGCTTTCATCACCCTGCTGGCCGTCGCTGGTCTCAGCGTCGGCACCCCACGGCAGCGAGCGGCCGCCTTCCACGAGATAGCGGTCGGCGACGATCGGTACAACGGGCTGTGGGAGCTTTCCGAAGCTCTGATCGAGCACGACCAGCTGTGGTCGATCTGGCGTCTGCGGCACCAGATGACGGTGATGCGCCAGCTCGGCGGCAAACCTGGGACGGGCGGCAGCACGGGTAGCGGCTATCTGGCGGAACGGGTCCCGCTGAAGTTCTATCCGGAGCTCTGGGACGCGAGGAGCTGTTTCGGCCAGCCGGACGACGGCAGGCCCGCCGCCGGCGCGCGGCCCTGACTCTCCTCGCCGGGAATCCGATGGCCAGGCCGGCGGGAACCCGCGGCGACGCGGGAGACAAGAATGTGGAGACAAGAAGTGGGAGACGGCGGGGCCATGGCCGACGGGACGTCACCGTCCCCATGGGAAAGCAGCCGGGAACTACGTGACCAGGCGTATTCACCCAGCCTGACCGTACCCGACATGAGAACGTACCTGCGGCTGTACGCGGACAGGTCGGCCGACGCCCGCGCGGCCCTGCCATGGAAGGAAATCCCCTACGGGGACACCCCCGCCCAGCGGCTCCATTTCTTCCCCGCCACCGGCCCCCACGCGCCGCTACAGGTCTTCATCCACGGCGGCTACTGGCAGGAGCTGAGCAGGGAAGAATCGTCCTTTGCCGCGCCGGGCTTCGTCGCGAAAGGAGCGGCCTTCGCCGCCTTGGGGTACGGGCTCGCGCCCGCCCACCGGCTGGACGAGATCGTCGCCATGGTCCGTAACGCCGTCCTGTGGTTGTTCCAGCATGCCGCCGAGCTGGGCGTCGACCCCCGACGGATCTTCCTGAGCGGTTCTTCCGCCGGGGCCCATCTCGCCGCGATGTGCGTGATGGACGGCTGGCTCCCGCCTGCCCTGCACCCCTCCGACGTGATCCGCGGTGCCTGTCTGCTCAGCGGTATCTACGACCTCGAGCCACTGCGGCACACCTACGTCGGGGAACAGATCAGGCTCACCGCCGCCGAAGCGGCCCACAACAGCCCGGTTCGCCATGTCCACGGCGACCTCCCACCGCTGATAGTCGCCCGCGGCGACAACGAGACGGCCGCCTTCGCCGCCCAGCACGCACAGTTCGTATCGTCCCTGACCCGGGCGGGAACGCCAGTTATCGATCTTGTAGTGCCCGCCCGGAACCACTTCGACCTCCCGCTCGCCCTCGGCGACCCGGAAACACCACTCGGCCGGGCAGCCCTGGCACAGATGGGTCTGCTGCCACCCCCCGACAATCCGGCACCCGAGATCAGATCCTGCCGGCTCCCGTGGTGAGCACGGGCGGTACGGGTGGCACCTCGTCGCCCTGGCGGCCGGAGTCATGCTGTTCGCCGTCCGGTATCCGGTGACGCACAGAACAACGTCTCCTCCTGTTGGAGACCGTTGGAAATTTTCGTATAGATGATCTGAATGGTGTTTTTATTAAGATCTTTAGTGGAAGGTTTTGTTCAGGCCTCTCCTCGGAACGTGCGGGGATTTCGGGTGTCCGGTTGTCGGGATGCCGGGTGCCGGGGTGTCGGCAGGGAGCTGAACAAGGCGTGTGCGTGCCGGTGTGCTGGTGGGTCACTGTGTCCTGGTGGGTAGTTGGGAATGGAACAGCGGCCGGTAATTGACAGTGCGTCCTTCCGGGTGTATCGGCCGCGCCCGTCGAAGTGACGCAGGTCGCGTGGGACAGCCTCCACACCGGAGGTAGAGTGATCTTGCACAATTTACCAGGAGTGCCCACGACACCGAATACAGAAACGCATTCTGACCGGTTCCGGCCGTCGCCACGATCGGCGCTGCCCGACTGAGCTGGCGGCTGTTCCCGGCCACCGAACAGGAAAGGACGGTATCGGTGGATCAGGTGAGGATCGGCATTCTTGGCGCCGCTCGGATCGCCCCGGCGGCCATCATGAAACCCGCGGCACGGCTGCCGACCGCCGCGGTGGTCGCGGTGGCGGACCGCGATACCGAGCGGGCCGACCGGTTCGCCGAGAAATACGCGGTCCCGGTGGCGCACGAGTCATACGACGCGCTGCTCGACGATCCCGACGTCGACGCGGTGTACATTCCGCTGCCCAACGCCCTGCACGCGCAGTGGACCCTGCGCGCGATCGAGGCCGGGAAGCACGTGCTGTGCGAGAAACCGTTCACCGCCAACGAGGCGGAGGCACGTGCCGTCGCCGAGGCGGCGGCGTCCGCCGGCGTTGTCGTCACCGAGGCCTTCCACTACCGGTATCACCCGCTGGCGGAGCGTATGCACAAGATCGTGCGGGACGGCAGTCTCGGCACGGTGCGTTCGATCCGTACCTGGATGTGCATTCCCTGGCCGCTTTTCGACGACGAGATCCGCTACAGTTACGAGCTCGGCGGCGGGGCCATGATGGATACCGGGTGCTATGCCATTCACTGTATGCGGCTGCTCGGTGAGGGCGAACCGAAGGTCGTCTCGGCGCGCGCCCTGCTGCACGCGCCACGCATTGACCGCGCCATGACCGCGGAGTTCAGCTTTCCCGACGGCTCGACCGGGCGGATCGACTGCTCGCTGTGGTCCCGGCGCTTCCTGCGGATCGCCGCCCACGTTATCGGGGACCGTGGTGAACTGCGGGTCGCCAACTTTGTCCGCCCACATGTCTTCAACCAGATCCGCTGGACGACGCAGGGGCACACCCGCCGGGAGACAGTGCGCGGGGAAACGACGTTCGACGCCCAGTTGCGTGCTTTCGCCCGCGCGGTGCTGTACGGCGAACCGACACTGACACCGGCCGAGGACGCGGTCGTCACCATGCGCCTCATCGACGATGTCTACCGTACGGCCGGCCTCCCCCCACGAGGGCTTGCCAACTGACCGGATCGCACGAAAACCGCCCCGACGATCAGACCGGCGGGTCGATGTCCGGCGGGTCGATGTCCGGCGGGTCGATGTCCGGCGGGTCGATGTCCGGCGGTCGGCCGTCGCTGCCGGGCGGCGCCGACGGCCGACCGCCAGCCGCGGCCGAACCGGGCGTGATCAGATCGGGTGTGACCGGGCTGGAGGCGACCAGCGCCGCCAGGTCGTCGGGGGTGTCGACGTCGTGGGGGGAGCCGGTGCCGTCGCAGGGCACCATGACGACCTGGTCCGGATTGCTCCGCAGCCAGGCCCGCGCCCCGATGTCACCATGGGCGAGGGTGGACACCTCGGCCCACACCGTCCTGTCCAGCAGGACCGGGTTGCGCGGTTGCCCGCCGTAGCTGGCGACCGCCGCGACGGCACCGGCGGCATGGGCCGCGAGCAGCCTGCGCACCGCCTCAGCGCCGATCAGCGGCTGGTCGACCAGCGCGATCACGACCGCCTCGACACCGGTGTGTCCCGCCGGCCGCCGCCCACTGCTCCGCCGGTCTCCGTCGTTCCGCCGGGCTTCGTCGTCCCGCGGGTCTTCGTCGTCCCGCCGCTCTTCGCTGCTCCGGCCCTGGCTGTTCCGCTCCCCGCCGGTTCGCTCCCCGCCGGCGGAGCCGGCAGGGCCTGCCCCGCCGGCGGCAAACGCCGCGAGCCCGCGACGCAGCGACGCGCTCATCCCCACCGCCCAGTCCGGCGCCAGGACGACCTGCCCCCCGGGCAGGCCGGTGGATCTGATCACGTCAGCCGCCCGCGCGCCGAGAACCACAAGCACCGGGACGCATCCACCGTCAGTGAGCATCCGGGCGCATCGCCGGACCAGAGGTTCACCACTCAGGGTGACCAGAGCTTTTGGAGCACCGAAGCGACGTCCGGCCCCGGCGGCGAGGACGAGCCCGCCGACGGTACTCGTTGTGGCTGTCATCGGCCGCTCCATGTACTTGTACTTGCCGACTGCCTGGTACTTGCCGACTGCCTGGTACTTGCTGGCTACGTGCCGCTCGAGGGCAGGGCGGGCGTCCACGCCGACCAGGAGCAGGCTGGAACCAGGACCAGGACCAGGACCAGGCTGGGACGGGGCTGGGACGGGG
>NZ_CEVIVD010000091.1:705-5662 GCF_982290655.1 Protofrankia sp. CiP1_Cm_nod3 | reverse complement strand
GGGACGGGGGGCGGGTGGCGCCCCGCCGGGAGCGCCGCGTCCGCTCGTTACTGTAACGGGCCGGGCAGGCGAACCGGCAACAGAGTTCTATGAATATAGAAATAATAATTACCGCAAAAATATGAACCGACACGAAAGGCGATCCGGTCTGCGAGCTCACACTTTCTTCGCCGATGGTTCGCTATACAATCCGGAACGGTGAAACAGTCAATTGCCGACGGCGTTCCACGGGCCACCCGGACACGGTCACGGGAGGAGCAAGCACGCCCGCCGCACCTGGAGTCGCCCCAGCCGCCCATACCACCGCCCGGCGGCGAGCGCGGGAGCGACAGCGCCGTCGCCTACCGTCCCATCGTGACGGCCCGCGATCTCTGCGTAAAAGCATTCAGTGCGACCCGGCTGCGTCCTGGCTACAGCATGGTCGGTGTCGATTCCTTTCTCGACTGGGCCGCGGTCGAGCTGCGTCGGCTGCACGCCCTCGTCCGCGTTGTCGAGAACGGGGGGACGCCGGAGCCGGCCGAGCTCGTCCCGAGAATCACGCCGACGGAGATCAGGTCGACGAGGTTCAATACCACCAGATTTTTCAGCGGATACCGCGACAGCGAGGTCGATGATTTTCTCCGGATCGTCGAACGTGAGTTCGGTAATCTGCACACGTTCTTCTCCGCGGTGTCCGCCGCGGCCCTGGCCGACGCTCCCGGTGATGACAGCCGTCGGGCCGCCGCCGTCCGGTACCGGGGCGGTCCCGGGTTCTTCCATCCCGGCGCCACCGGCGCGGAGGCGGCGGCGAAGACGTTCACGAGAACGCGGTTCCGCGCCGGCTACGACACCGCCCAGGTCGACGCCTTTCTCGGCAGAGTGGGCCAGGCACTGGACCGCCTGCAGGCGATGGCGGAGCCGGCGCGGGACGGCCGCCCGGTGGATGCCGCCTCTGCCACGGCCGCCTCTGCCACGGCAGGCCTCACCCCGCGGGACATCGTCGATGCCAGGTTCGACACCACCTGGCTGACGGGCGGATACAGCGAGTACGAGGTCGACGACTTCCTCGATTTTCTCGAGCACGAGCTCACCCGCGTCCAGACCTACCTGTCCCGAACCCCGTCCTGACCCCGCCCTGCCTCCCGATCGAACATCGCAAGATCGCAAGATCGCAAGAACGAGGGAGCGAGTGGTTGTCAGGACAGCCGTTTCCGCACTCAATATTCTTGATCGAAACGGGACGTGCGCGTAGCTGAGGGATTGTCGGGCCGCCGCGGGGCCAGGGCCGGGGGCGGGACTGGTGCTGGCGGCCGCCGCGGGGGAGCGGACCGGCCCCGGTGCGGATTGTCACTGGCGCGGGCGCCCCGACGCGGGTCATCGCCGGTGCGGGCCAGCCTCGGCACGGGTGGGCGCTGACGCGGGTTGTCACTGGTGCGGGCTGGCGCCGGCGCGGGTCATCGCCGGTGCGGGTGGGCGCGTCGGGCTACAGTTTGCGTGCGATGGTCAGACCGTCCGACACGGCCAGCAGGACGGCCTGTACCCGCTCGTCCGCCGCCACCGTGTCGTTGAACGCCTGGATCGCCTGGACGTCCGCGTCCTGGCTCCGCTCGTCGAGCACCTTGCCGTCCTGGAGCACGTTGTCGACGAGGATCAGCCCGCCCGGGCGCAGCCGCGGCAGCAGCAGGTCGTAGTAGACCGGGTACGAGGTCTTGTCCGCGTCGATGAGCGCGATGTCGTAGACGGGCTCGGCGGGCAGCGCGGCGATCGTGTCCGCGGCCGGGCCGAGGCGCAGCTCGATCCGGTCCTCCAGGCCGGCGCGCTTCCAGTAGTGACGCGCCAGCGACGTCCACTCCTCGCTCACGTCGCAGCAGAGCAGATGGCCGTCGGCGGGCAGGCCGCGGGCGATGCAGATCGACGAATATCCGGTGAACGTACCGACCTCGATCGCTCGACGCGCGTTGGTGCTTGCGGTGAGCAGCGTCAGCAGGGTGCCGAGCTCGGCGCCGATCTGCATCACGGCACGTTCCCCGAACTTCCGCCGCGTCTCCGTGAGGAGATCGGTCAGCAGTTCGTCCGGCGGTGAGCAGCGCGCCGCGAGATAGGGATATATGCCGTGCGCCAGAACGGGCGACTGCGCGGTCGGGTCCAGAGCGGACATGAGGCTCAGGCTACCGGCGCATCCCGCTCTCCCGCCCGGTGGGCCTACGCCCGTCTGGCAGGCTCCGCCCGAGGGCCGTGCCGGATGTGCAACGGATGAGCGGCTGACATGGCCGCCTGCCCGCCGGCCGCGTCTTCCGGCCCCGCGGTGGCCCCCGCAGCCGCGGTGGCCCCCGCAGCCGCCGTGGCCCCCGCAGCCGCCGTGGCCCCCGCGGTCGCTTCGCGGGCGGTGTTGGTGTCGCCAGGGTGCCGGCGGGGCATTTCACGGGTTGTGAGGACGAACGACCCGGTGCCGGCGCCGGCACCGACCCTGGCGATGGCGATGGCGGTGGCACCGGCTCCGCCGCCGGCTCCGAGCCCGGCACCGGACGCGGCGGAGGCGGCCGGCAGTGTCGCCGCGGAACTCGACGCGGACACGGTCCACGCCGTCGGGAAGATCAGCGAGGCGCTGGAGTGGGTGGAGCGGGCCCGAGGGCATCTCTACGCGTTCCACCAGATGTCCGGCCATGCCGATCTCATGCTCGGAGCGGCGCTGGAGGAGCTGGACGGCGCCGGTCACGGTGGGATCGCCGAACGGCTCCGCGGGGACCTGCTCGGGCGCAACGTCCTCGACGGCCGATGGACCTTCCAGGTCGTCGAGGAGTACGACGACGGGTACTACCGGGCCTTTGTCGAATCCGAGCGGATGGTCCGGGACGCCCTGGCCGGTGGCCGCCGGCATGTGTACGAGGCGCGGATGAAGGCGTCCGAACGGGAGCGCGCCGGCCGGCCAGCGTTCGGCCCGGGAGCCTGAACGCCGCGTGGGCGCCGTGCGCCATCCCACACAGCGCGTCCTGAGGGCGTCCTGCTGGGGCGCGATCGCCGTCGGTGACGGCGTCCGGGCATGAGGGGCCTGATCGGCTCGTGCTGTCAAAGTCACCGTGTCCTGGTTTGACAGTGTCCCGCGTGCGGCGGCACTCTTGGGATGCGGCACCTCGTTCGGTGAGGCGTCTGCACGGACACAGGCCACTGACCCCGAACGTCGAGAGACGCCCCGGGTCAGGACAGCTCTCCCCGGGCTAAGGGGTGGGCCCAGGTGGCTTCCTGGTCAGGATTACGCCGTGCAGTGCCAAAGCTCTGACGAGGAGGGGTGCTCCGCGCGTGGGGGTGGGTTCTGGCCCGGCTCCCGTTCGTGCGATCACTCTTTGTGGATGCGGTCTGCGCCCGCGAGCGCCTGGCTGTGAAGGAGGTGGCGGGATGAGTCCCGGTCATAGTCGCTGTCTGTCCTGGACTGGCTCGGCGACCCCCGCCGCCTGAGCCTGGTCACTTCGGTGTGAAAACATCGCCGCCGGCCTTTGTCAGAAAGGGCCGACGGTCCCAGCCCCTGCCTTGCCGGGCAGCTCGCGGTCGTCGGGTCGTATCTGACGCGCTGAACGCGGGTGGGCGTCCGTTACGAGCTCCCATGAGCCCGGCGTCGCGGTGGTCTGGAATCAAGGCCTGACCCACAGGGGTTGTGTCAGCAGATGCGCGGGATCGTGCAGCGGGCTTTCACGCACCAGCCGGTTGGCCGTTGTGGCAGTGCGCTCGAACCTTGTTCACGTCCGGCCATGGCCGCGTTCGTCCATGGCCGGCCTGCTGTGTACCACCCGGCGATACGCCTACACAGCGATGCGCAAGGCCCGGTCACCGCCTCGGCGAGGTGCGAGCGAGCGTCCTGGGGGAGCAACCAGCCCGCTCCCGGTTCCAGACCGCTGTCTGCTGGCGGATCCGCGAGACATTCGAGGAGCTGGCGTGATGACGGTGATGGAGAACGTGTTCTACTCCGAGGGACGGCGCCTTGTGCGGCCGGACTCGCTGACCGAGACCTACCAGCTTCTGCACGGACGCCGTGACAGGCGCAAGCAGGACCTCGCCTGGATCGGGCTGGTCCGCCCGGACCAGCGGGAGATCGCTTCGATCGCCCGGGAGTTCGAACTGCACGAACTCGCCGTCGAGGATGCCGTGCAGGCGCATCAGCGCTCCAAACTGGAGCGGTACGGAAAGACCCTCTTCGTGGTTCTGCTGGCGGCTTCCTACAATGACACCCGGGAGGAGGTCGAGTTCTCCGAGCTGCACGTCTTCGTCGGGGACGACTTCGTCATCACGGTACGTCATGGTGATGCGCCGGACCTGCGGCGGGTACGCCACCGGATGGAATCCGAGCCGGACCTGCTGGCCAGAGGCCCCGAGGCGGTGCTGTACGCCATCCTCGACCGGGTCGTCGACGACTACGCACCGGTCGTCGCCGGGCTGGAGAACGACATCGACGAGATCGAGACCGAGGTCTTCCGGGGCGACCCGGAGGTGAGCCGGCGTATCTACGAGCTCTCCCGCGAGGTCATCGAGTTCCAGCGGGCCACCAAGCCCCTGCTCGGCATGCTCGACGCCCTGGCGTCGGGTTTCGTGAAATACGGCGTGGACGCCGGGCTGCAGCAGTACCTGCGGGACGTCAGCGACCACGTCGTCCAGGTCGTGGAGCGGATCGAGGGCTTCCGCCAGCTCCTGCAGAACATTCTCACGGCCAACGCGGCCCTGGTCGGGCAGCGGCAGAACGAGGAAATGAAGATCCTGACCGAGACGAGCATCGCGCAGAACGAGGAGGTCAAGAAGATATCCGCGTGGGCGGCCATCCTGTTCGCGCCCACCCTGGTGGGCACCGTGTACGGGATGAACTTCGAGACCATGCCGGAGCTGCAGTGGACGTACGGATATCCGTTCGCGATCGGGCTCATGGGGCTGGTGTCCGCCATGCTCTACGTCGTCTTCCGCAGCCGCCGCTGGCTCTGAACACCGGACAGGCCGG
>NZ_CEVIVD010000091.1:0-595 GCF_982290655.1 Protofrankia sp. CiP1_Cm_nod3 | reverse complement strand
ATTTCCCGGGCCACCCGGCGGAACACGCGGAATGCACGGAACACGCGGTACGCGCGTGACCTGTATGTGTGTATGCGCGCGTGAGGGCGGTATGCGCGTGTATCGCGAAAGATATTACGGACGATACGGCGGGTGCTCAGCTCGGGCCGTGGACCGGGCCCGGTCGCCAGGGGCCGCGTGACGGCGGTTCGGCATCGGGACCGTAGCCGTCGGCCCACACCGTCCGGCAGTGCGGGCAGTCGCCGGACGTGCCGGACGTACCTGGCCGCGGGCCTTTCGGCGGGTCACCCGGGCCGCGTCGGCGGCGGCGCCGACGGTGCCGCGGACAGTCCAGCGTCAGCAGTGGCACGACAGGTTCAATCATTTTTGATCGGTAACCTTCCCGTTCCGTCGCAGGACGTACAGTTCAGTTTCTTGGTTTCGTTGAACGCACCGTCCTCGTCTGTTCCGCCGATGTCTCTGAGCACCTTTCCCGTGCCGCCGCACAGCCCACAGCTGCGCCAGGTCGGGTTGCCGCGCCGGGTGTCCTGCCGCCGCCGTTGGCCCTTGTCCATACGGTCGCGGTCCTCGCCGGCATCGTCGTCCCGTCGCCGCA
>NZ_CEVIVD010000090.1:10836-22133 GCF_982290655.1 Protofrankia sp. CiP1_Cm_nod3 | reverse complement strand
CGGCCAGCCGACACCCGCCGGGCCGGGCTACGGGCAGCCGGCGCCGGGCCATGCGCAGCCCGCCGGGTACGGTCCGGCCGGGGGCGCCGGCGGCGTCCCGCCCCAGCCGACGCCCGGCGGGTTCGGGCCGACCGAGATCCTGCCGTCCCAGATCCAGCCGGTGGCGCCGGGTGCGCTGAACAGCCTGAGCCCCTACCGGGAGGTCCCCGCGGCCGGCCGCTGGACGCAGCAGAACGGCAAGCTGGTCCGGGCCACCCTCGGCCAGGGGCCGGAGGTCCTCGCCCTGCGCGGGTCGATGGTCGCCTACCAGGGCGACATCGACTTCGACTACAAGAGCTCCGGCCTGCGCGGGCTGATAGAGAACAAGCTCACCGGGCAGGGCCTGAAACTCATGACCTGCAAGGGCCGCGGCGAGGTCTTCCTCGCCCAGGACGCCAGCGACCTGCACATCGTCGAGCTCAACGGCCAGTCGCTGTGCGTCAACGCGCGGAACATCCTGGCGTTCGACAGCTCCCTGCGCACCGAGGTCAGGCGTATCGAGAGCCCCGGCATCCCCGGGGGCGGCTTCTTCCACTTCGAGGTGTCCGGGCAGGGGACGATCGTGGTGATGACCAAGGGGACGCCGATGACGCTGACCGTCGCCGGGCCGACGTTCGCCGACATCAACGCCCTGGTCGCCTGGACGTCCGGGATGCGGGTGAGCGTGTCGACCCAGGTGCGCATCTCCCGGCAGATCTACTCCGGCAGCAGCGGCGAGTCCCTGGCCCTGCAGTTCATGGGTTTCCAGGGGCATTTCGTGGTCGTCCAGCCGTACGAGGTCTAGAGGTCCAGCTGCCGTGTGTGACGTTCTGGCCCGGGCCGAAAAAGCGCGCGAGCATGTTCTCCGCCGCGGCTTCGACGGCTCTCTGACCGTGGAAAGGAGGCGGCCGTGTACGGAACACTGATGGATCATTTCGGGCAGACGCAGATCATGGACCGGATGAGCAGGCACGGTTCCAAGATCGTTAAAGTGGTCATGCAGCCCGGGCAGGACCTGTTCGCCCGGACCGGATCCATGATCGCCTATGAGGGACTGATCGACTTCAACCCGCAGCCCCCGCAGCTCGGCCGCATCGCCTCCTCGTGGGCGACCGGCGAGGGCGTGCCGCTGATGACCGCGACCGGTCAGGGCCTGCTCTACCTGGCCGACTACGGCAAGGAGGTCATCGTCGCCCAGCTGGCCGGCGAGGGCCTGTCCGTCAACGGCAAGAACATCCTCGCCTTCGACGCCAGCCTGCAGTGGGGGATCGAACGTGTCCGCGGGGTCAGCATGCTCTCCGGCATGGGCATGTTCAACGTGGTCATCCGCGGCCACGGCTGGGTGGCGATGACCGCGAAGGGCAGCCCGGTCGTGCTGGACACCCGGGAGGCGCAGACGTTCGTCGACACCGACGCGCTCGTCGCCTTCACCGACGGCCTGCAGGTCCAGCCGCGGCGGACGGTCCGCCTCGGCGGACTGATCGGCCGCGGCTCCGGTGAGGCGTTCCAGCTCGGCTTCTCCGGCCAGGGCTTCGTCGTGGTCCAGCCCAGCGAGGACGAGCGGCCGAACTTCTCGGTACGCGGCTGACGCGGCTGACGCGGCTGACGCGGCTGACGCGGCTGACGCGGGTGATGTGAGTGATGCGGGTGCCACGGCTGGTGCGGACGGTGCGCGGGGCCGCTCCGGGGGCCGCGTGTGACGTGCCGGCCGCGCACGGGCGGGAGCTGCCGGTGACGCGGCGTCCGGCCTACTGCGCGGCACGCCTGGGTGAGAGGATTCGATGATGAGCCACGGTGGATTCGGCGGTCCGCCCGCGGGCGGCTACCCCGGCGGCGCAGCTTCCGGTGGATATCCTCCCGGTGGATATCCGCCTCCGCCCGGTCAGCCGGGCGGCTACCCGCAGCCACCCGGCCAGCCCGGCTACCCGCCAGCCGGCGGCCAGCCGCCGGGATACCCACCGGCCGGGTATCCGCCTCCTGGCGGGGCACCGGGCGGCTACCCGGGTGGGCCGGGCGTCCCACCCGCTCCACCAGGCCCGCCCGGCGGCCCGGCGGGCGGCATCCGCGGCAGCCTGCTCGGCAACCCCGAGGTGCAGTCCCAGGAGCGTTTCACCCTGCAGAACGGCAAGATGCTCAAGGCGACCCTCGGCGCCGAGGGGATGCGGGAGTTCTACGCCCGCAAGGGCGCCATGGTCGCCTACCAGGGCGGGGCCACCTTCGACGCCCACTGGGAGGGCTGGGGCCGTCAGTTCCGGTCGCTGTTCCAGGGCGGCGAGGGCCTGAACCTGATGAAGGTCTCCGGCGGCGGCACGGTCTTCCTCGCCTACCAGGCGCAGGACGTGCACATTCTCGACCTGCGCGGGGACGGGCTGTCAGTGGACGGCAAGAACGTCCTCGCCTTCGACGCCGGCCTGCACTGGGACGTCGTCCGCATCGACTCCCAGGTGTCGATCGCCGGGGCCGGCAGCTACCAGGTGGAGCTCTCCGGCAACGGCAAGGTCGCGGTCGTGACGTCGGGCGCCCCGCTGGTCATGCACGTCACCCCGCAGAACTACTACTTCGCGGACGCCGACGCGGTGGTCGGCTGGTCGTCGAGCCTGCAGGTGTCGATGCAGGCGGCGGTCACCTCGTCCTCGGTGTGGCGGCCGCGCGGCAACACCGGGGAGAGCTGGCAGATGCAGTTCTCCGGGGACGGGTACGTCATCGTCCAGCCCTGCGAGCTGCTGCCGCCGTACAACGCGCTCGCCAACGCCGGCCTCGCCGGGCACTTCGGGCTCGGCGAAGCCGGTTTCGCCGGCAACCAGCTCCAGGGCCACCGCGGCGGCCCACCGGGGCACGGAGGGCACGGAGGGCACGGCGACGGTGGCCTCGGCGGAGCGCTCGGCGGCCTGTTCGGCAACCAGGGCGGTCGCGGCGGTCTCTTCGGCGGTCGATAGCCGCAGGGTTCGGCCGTTGGTCGCTCGGGCGGCTCAGCCGTCAGCCGTCAGGGCCGCGGCGGCACGCTCGGCTTCTCGTGCTGCCCGGCCCAGCAGCCCAGCTCTCATCCACCGTACGGTTCTCGGCCGCGAGAATATTCGATCATGAGAATGAGTACGTAAACGGCTGCCATAACGACCGCTTGTTTCCTCGTTCTCGTGATCTGAAGGTCTTCGGTGGGGGATATGTCCGGTCGACGTTGATATGAACGTGTGTTGTCGGGATGACCTTTCAGGTGCTGGGGGAGCCAGGTCTTCCGGGGTAGCGCGGGGATTTGCAACGAAACCGTAACGACGTCCCGGACAACCTGCGGTTCTGGTCTCGGAGTAGGGCGTGGGATTGCAACCCGGGCGGGTCCGGACTCGTCGTACCTGGTGTGGGGCAGCTATCTTCTCGGCGTACAGATTCCGGACGCGGTGACCACGGCTTCGTGTTCCGCTCGGCAGCCGACGGCCGTGTGCGGCCGGAGCGGCGGGCGCGAGAGCGGGCGGCGGAGCGGGTGGGGGTCCGCATGAGCAGCCGGCGGCGCGCGTCCGGCTGGGGGGCCCGGCTGTGGGCGAAACCGTGGCTGGGGACCAGCGCCGGGATCCTCGGGGCCGCGCTGATCGGCTGCTCCCTGTATCTGTATGCCATCGGGGATGGGCGGAGCGGCGGTGCGAACGACCAGGCAGCGGTGCTCAGCGCCGTTGCCCCGCCGCGTGCCACCCCGTCCACCCCTGCGGGGCCGCTCCCCGGCGCCGCGCCACCCACCTCGGCCGCCCCGCCGTCCGCGCCGGTGGGCGCCGCGGCCGGGCCGCCCGCGGCGCTCGACGACGAGCTGATCACCGCCGGTGTGCCTGCCGTTGGTGGCGGGTCACGCTCCCTGCCGCCGGTGCCCCAGATGCTCCCGCCCCACGTCACCCGGCCGACGGCGGTGGCGACGACCGGCGTCACGGCACGGCCGTCGCCACCGCGGACCGGCCCGCCCATCCAGCCACCGCCCGTCCAGCCACTGCCCGTCCAGACCGAGCAACCGCCACCGCCACCGGTCGTGCCGCTGGTCACAACGACACCGTCGACCGGTGTGCCGGTGCCCACCCAGGCGGCGGGCTCCTGACAGGAAGCCCGGCAGGGGCGTTGCGGCGGGTACGGTGGCCGGGCGGGTGGCAGCGCCGCCCAGGTGACCGGTGGGCCCGTTCGTCCGGAGGCGGCTGATACAGCGTCCTCATGGCCTGCCGGGCCCGCCGGGCCAGGGCGGCTGGCGAGTCGGCAGCGGCGCGGCCGTACCGCGTTCGTGCCACCGTCAGCGTCGTCGGAGGTCACAGATGCAGCAGGGGCAGGACACACGGTGATCAACGCCGGGACGGCGTCCTCGGCGCTGTCGGTGCGCTGCGCCGAGTGGACGTGGGAGCAGGGTGTCGACCCGATCGGCTCCGCCCTGGAGTGCGACACCTTCCTGCTCGTCGAGACGCCGCCACCGTGGCCGCGGGACGTCGGCGACATACCGGCCCTCGCCGACGTCGTGCCCGGCCTGCCGCGCGGTGCCCGGCTGCTCGCCGTCGCACCGGCCGACGGCCCCGCCACGGCCGCCGGCAGCCGGGCCGCGACCACGGCGGAAGCGGACAGGGGCGAAGCGGGCAACGGTACTGATCGTGGCGGAGGACGGCGCGGCGTCCGAGTCACACTGTGGCGCCGCCGGAACTCCAACGGTCTCCAGGGCAGCGACCACATCGTCCCCCGGGAGCGCCTCACCGAGGGCATCCTCGGCCTCCTCGACCGTGACCGCGGCCCCGGCCTCGATGCCGTCCGAAATCATGATCGGAATGGTGGCCGCGGCCTCGGTGTGCGTCCGGGCCCTGGCCATGGTGCCGAGCCCGGCGCCGACCCGAGGCTCGGCCGAGGCCGGGACGACGCCGACGAGTGGCCGCCGGCCCGGCCGGCTCCCGCCGAGATCCTGCTGTGCGGCCATGGCCGGCGGGACCGCTGCTGCGGCCGGGCCGGCGCCCGCCTGCACCTCGAGGTGAGATCCTCCTGGCCCGGCGTGCGGGTCCGGCGGTGCAGCCACACCGGCGGCCACCGGTTCGCCCCGACCGGTTTCACCTTCCCGGACGGGCGGGCCTGGGGCTTCCTTGACGCCCCGGCCCTCGACGGGATCGTGCGGCGCGCCAACACCCCCGCCGAGCTGCGCGGACGGTACCGGGGGAGCACCGCGCTCGACCAGTGGGGGCAGGTGGCCGAGCGGGAGCTGTTCGAGCGTTTCGGCTGGGGCTGGCTCGACCACGAGCTCACCGCCTCCCGCACCGAGGTCGCAGCCAGCGGCCGACTGGCAACGGTGGAGCTGGCCTGGCAGGGACCGACCGGCGCCGCAACAGCCACCGCGTCCGTCGCGGTGGTCCGAAACGTCCCCGTCCCGCTCTGCGGCGAAGCCCTGGACCACGCCGAAAAAACCAGCCCCGAGCTGTCCCTGCGCTCAATCGAGATCCGACGGACCCGCGGAACTCAGGGGCCGAGGATGGAGAACGACGCGACGGCGACGGCGGTAAGCAGGCCGTAGGCGAGGCCGGTCAGACTGATCTGGCCGGTTCCGGCTGCCGGTAGGTCTACGACGAACGCCACCCCGATGATCATCGCGGCCAGTGCGATCGGCACTGTCGCGGCTGGCCGTCTGCGATGAGTCAGCAGCGACCACAGGACGACGAGAGCGGGCGCCATGTTCTGTAGCACGATGGCCATGGCGACCGGCAGGCGTGCGATAGCCAGGAACAGGGCGGCATTGGCGGTGCCGACGGCCAGCCCGAACATGAGGGTGTGCCCGAACCGGGAGTGTTTCCACCGACAGGCGCTCGATCGCCGTCGCGGGTGTGCCAGACATAACTGAACAGGCCGAGGCCCACGGCGGTGATGTAGGTCCGTGCCTCCACCAGTTCGAGGGGGTTGACCCGCACGGCGGCGCCGCGGTCCTGGGCCGCGTGCATGAGCCCGACGCTGGTGTCGGTGGCCGGGTCGAGCCGGTCGAGCTCGTCGACGACGAGGACGACGTTCATCGCGGCCTCGACCGGGGCCCGGTGCGGCCCGGTGGTTGTCATCGGTTGCTCCTGCTTTGGGATGTGCGGGTTCAGCCGACAGCCGGGCGGCGGCCAGCAGAGGGACGGCCGCTACTACGCGGACGCCTGGTCGGACCGGTGGTCCTGCTCGCGGCGAGCGGCGGTCGCGATCGCGTCGTCGACGGTGGCGATCTCGGGATCGGTCCAGTCGGTGTGCGCCTGGGTGGTGTAGAAGCGGACCTCGTGACCGTCCGGGTCATGAGCACCGGGCAGAATCCAGCCGATCGTGGCGAAGTGCACGCCGGCATGGGCTTCGCCCAGTGCTGTGAGCCGCCGCGCGAGCGCCTCGAGGGCCGCCCTGGTCGGCACACCGATCGAGAAGTAGTCGAAGCCCGCCGCGCGGGCGGCTCGCTCCGGGTCCAGCCGCAGGCCGAAGGCCGGCCCGCCATTGGGGTGCACCATGACCACCCCCATCAGGACGCCGTTCTCGACGAACTCGGTGCTGATCTCGTAGCCCAGACGGCTCTCGTACCAGGTACGCGAGCGGTCCAGGTCGCTCACCGGGAGCTTGACGTGATGCACCCCGTCGAGCTCTGGCGCGACAGTGTTCGTCACGGCGGACCCCCGAGTTGTGTATAGCGCAGATGCAAAAATGCAGTCCAACTGTATTGCAGTTAGACTGCATCGTATGATGAGTGATGTCAAGGGCCTGCGGGCGGCCCGGGTCGCGGAGACCGAGGAGCGGATCCTGGCCGCCGCCCACGAGCTGTTCGTCCGCGACGGGTACGCGGCCACCACTCTCACCGCGGTCGCCGACGCCGCCCGCGTCGCGCCTCGCACGGTCTACGTGCGCTTCGGAACCAAGGCCGATCTCCTGCGGCGCGTCGTCGACGTGGCCATCGTCGGTGACACTCAGGACCTCGACGTGCAGAGCCGTGAGTGGTACCAGGCCGCGCTCGTCGCGCCCACCGTCGACGAACGGATCGGCCTGCTCGCTGACGGCAGCGCCGCGCTCATGGCCCGCGCCGGCGACGTGTTCGCCGTCGCGCAGCAGGCCGAACCTCTCGAGCCCGTCATCGCCGCCGCGGCCCGCGCCGGACGCGCGGCGACCCGAGACTCGATGCGCTCTTTCTTCACCGCGCTGCGCGACGACGGACTACTTCCCGCCGGCGTCGACCTCGACTGGCTGTGTGACACCGCCGGCGTGCTCGCGCACGCCAACACTTATCTGCTGGTCCGCGAAACCCTCGGCTGGACCACCGACCAGTACCGAACGTGGCTACGCGCCACTTGGCAGCGCCTCATCGCCGCCGCGGCCACGCCGGATAGGTGAGCAGCCCGCGCCGAACCCCAAGCAGCCGGGAGCCGGCGAGCTGCTTGCGACCCGACGGCTGCTGCTGTACCGTCCAGCTTCGAAGGCTCCCGGTCCACCTCTGCTCTGCATGCCGCCCGGAGCACGGTATTTTACCCGGCCGTTGCGCTTCCAATCTGGATCTTCACGCCGCGTGCCTGTTCGCTGTTACATAAAGATCAAATATCTCGTACCCGCCTGATCCTGACATCGCAGGACCAGAGTCCGCACCCGACTGCGGTCAAGCGCACTGAAGTGCGCGAAAACTGTTGACACGGCGCGCGGCGTGTCGGAGGGCTCAATGACCTGATCGTCGGAGCGGTGGACTGCCCCCTGCCTCCGGCCCTGTTGACAGTCGATGCCAGTACCTCACCGGCGTTCCGGGCGAGCCGGCCCGGGAACGGCGCGGCGTCCAGGTGCTGATCGATGGCGGAGGGAAGGCTGCCTTCGCGCCGTGATCACGTACCAGGCGGTCGCGGAAGAGCAGGGTGAGCACGTTGCGGGTGAGGCTGGGACTGTCCGAATCGAGTAGTCCCGAGGGCCGGGCGAGCAGGCCGAAGCCGTCGGGATAGGCGAGAACGTCGCCCAGCCGGTTGGTGACGAACGCGATTCCTGGTTCGAACAGTCCTACCGGCCAGACCACACCGGCCCACTGCGCCGGCCTCGTTCCGGCCCTGATCTGTCGGATCCGGTGGGCATCATGTCCGGTATGCCTTCCCCGGCCCACGAGACGCCGATCGAACTGGTCCGGCTCGATCCGTCCCTGCCCGACTGGGTACAGACGCTGCTCGGCGACGACACCCCGGCCTTCGACCATGCGCGGCTGTATGACCCGAACGTCCGCCCGCGGACCTACCAGGCGGACGCCATGGTGCTGCTCTACGGGCCCGACGGCAAGCCGCTGCGCGCTGTCGTCTTCGAGGTGCAGCGCGGCCGGAATCCGGAGAAACTCGCTTCCTGGAAGCTCTATATCGGGCACCTCGAGCGGGAGTTCGGGATCAAGGCCTCACTTGTGGTCTTCTTCCCCGATCCGGCCGTCGCGGACTGGTACAGCAGGCAGATCGCGCAGGACACCGTCAGCGGCGCGCAGCTTCGACCGCGGTCCGTCAAGCCCGCCAACGTGCCGGCGATCGTCGATGAGGAGCTGGCGGCCGCCTGGCCGGCGCGGATGCTGCTCTCCGCGATGTGCCATCTCGCCGATGCCGACGTCGATCTGATATTCCCGGCGCTGCTGGCTGCGCTGCTCACGTTGGCGCCGGACGCGAAGATCTTTTATCATAATGTGACGGTGGCCAGGCTGACCGCGGCGGCCCGGGCCCGATGGGAGGAGTTCCTGATGACCACGGCCGTCGGAAAGCGCTACTACGACGACATGCTGAACGAGGTCGACGCCCGGGCTGAGGCACGCGGCGAGGCACGCGGTGAGGCACGCGGTGAGGCACGTGGTGAGGCACGTGGTGAGGCACGGTCGGTGCTGCTGGTCCTCGAGAGCCGCGGCGTGCCGGTGCCTGCCGCGATTCGGGAGCGAATCCTGGCCAGCGTCGACACCGGTCAGCTCGACCTGTGGCTTCGCCGCGCGGCCACGGCGACCACTGTCGAGGACGTCATCCGGGACTAGTGGCAAGGGGCTCACGCGCAGGCCGCGGCCGGGCAGGAGTGCAGCGCCCGCGTGATCCTGGCGGGGCGGGCGACAGACGCCGGTCGGCAGGCGGTAGGAGCGGTGTCACGCTTCAGCACGCCGGCTCCCCACGGCGGCTGGGATCGCGTTGGTATCGTTTTCCCACGGAGGCTGTTATCGATCAGGCTGGCCGGATCGTGCTGCCCAAGTCCATCCGTGACACGCTGGGCCTGCTCCCGGGTACGAGGGTGGACATCTCGCCCTACGGCGCTTGAGTGCAGGTCGTGCCGGCCGGCAGGACCGCGCGCCTCGTTGAGGAGAACGGCGTGCTCGTGTCGGCCGGCGACACGCCTGTCGATGACGACATCCTGTTCGGCCTCATCGACGCGGGCCGCCGGTGACCACTGCGGTCGACACGAGTGTCGCGGTTCCCCTCCTGGTGCGCTCGCATACGCATCACGTGGACGTGGTGCGATGGTGGGCCGGGCAGGAGCTCACGCTGAGTGGGCACGCTCTCGCGGAGACCTACTCGGTACTCACCAGAATGCCAGGTGACGCGAGACTGTCCGAGCCGGACGCCGCCAGGCCGACGAGCGCCTCGCGGAGGTCGTCCCATGCCTCCTGCTCGGTCGCGCCCTCGCCATGAGCGCCCACACCTGGTTGCCAGTTCGTCCCGCGATGACGCCGTGCCGACGCCCGGCGCGGTCGCGGCGATGGCTGCCGGCAGCCGGGTGTGTCCGGGCCTGGCGCAACAAGCTCGGTGGTCTCACCTTCGAGGTGGTCGAACGCCCAGGCACTGAAGCGGGACGGGGTGTCGAAGGGCCGGGGTCGTTCTCGGTTGACGGCGCGTAGGTTCTTAGTTGACGGCGCGCAGGGTGGCGCCGCGCCTTGCGCGCAGCCGGTCCAACGCGTCGGCGGTCGCGGCGTCGGCGGGAAGGAATACCACCATCTGCTGGGCGTCGGTGGGCGGAAGCTCCATCGTCTCACGGTCGAACCGCAGCTCACCGACCGTCGGATGGGCCCACCGCAGGACGCCGCGCGACGGCAGCGCGTACTGGTTCAGCCGCCGGGTGAAGTCGTCGCCGGCGATGGCGCCGAGCTCCGCCCTGAACTGGGCGGAGCGTTCGGCGGACGGGCCGAGCCACAGGTCGAAGGCCCGCTCGTCAGCGACGTGGTCCCAGTCCGGGAAGACCTCGCGGGCGCGCCTGTCGGTGAACACGAAGCGGGTGAGACTGGGGCTGTCCGAGTCGAGTAGCCCCGACGGCCGGGCGAGCAGGTCGAAGCCGTCGGTGTAGGCGAGAACGTCGCCCAGCCGGTTGGTGATGAACGCGATTCCTGGTTCGAACTGGACGAGCAGCCTGAGTACCGCCGGCCTGACGTCCGGTCGGGGCTGGGCGAGCGGGCCCCTGCACACACCGCTGCCGATCTTTGTCAGGTACCGCAGGTGTTCCCGCTCGGTGACGTCGAGGCGCAGCGCGTCGGCGAGCGCGTTGACGACCGCGGGCGACGGGTTGCGGTCGCTGCCCTGCTCGATCCGGACCAGGTACTCGACGCTGATGCCGGCGAGCGTCGCCAGCTCCGACCGCCGTAATCCCGGGACACGGCGACGGGAGCCCGCCGGCAGGCCGAGCGTCTCGGGTCGGGTGGCATCGCGCCTGGCTCGGAGAAAGTCACCCAGCGGCGTACTCACACGGCCCAGTGTACGAACCGGGGCCATCGTGCACCTGGTGCGATGGTGGCCCTGCCAGGGCCAGCCTGTGCCCGGTCTGGCGGCCCGGGACGGCGTGGCCGACCGTTGTGACCATGAGCGGAACCAGCAGACTCGTCATCGTCGTCGGCAGTGTGCGGGAGGGAAGGTTCGGCCCGGTCGTGGCCGCGTGGGCCGCCGAACAGGCCGCCGCGCACGGGGGTTTCGACGTGGCGGTGGTCGACCTCGCCGAGTTCGAGATCCCGCTGTCCCTGCCCGCCGAGTCGCCGAAGTACGCCGGGGCCTCGTACCCGCGGCCGGCGGGTATGGCGACCCTGACCGCGCGGCTCGACGCGGCCGACGCGTTCGTCTTCGTCACTCCCGAGTACAATCATAGTTACCCAGCGTCGCTGAAGGCTGCCATCGACTGGCACTTCACGCAGTGGACCGCGAAGCCGGTGGCGTTCGTCAGCTACGGGGGCGCGTCGGGCGGTCGGCACGCGGTCCTGCACCTGGAGAACGTCCTCAGCGAGCTGCACGCGGTGACCATTCGTGACCGTCTGGCATTCCCGAACTATTTCGTGACCTGGGACGCGGGCCGGCCGGCCGACCCGGAAGCGCCCG
>NZ_CEVIVD010000090.1:7675-10036 GCF_982290655.1 Protofrankia sp. CiP1_Cm_nod3 | reverse complement strand
GCGCCGGGTGCCGCTCGGACCGAGCACCACCCGGCCGCTCCGCTCCGGGCCGACGTCGCTCCCCTTCGCCCATCCCGAAGCGAAGAAGAGGATCATGATAATGAGTGTGTAAGTGGCTGCTGCGCCAGCCACTTACACACTCATTCCGCTGAAGGGGGTGTGGATCCCTGGGGGCGCTGGTTGGCCGTCCGTCTGCATGGCTGTGTGCACGCTGTCACCGGCCGCGGGTTCTGTCGCCTGGCTGACGGCGGGGTAATACTCTTACTTTGAGAAGTAGGAGGCATCGATGCGGATCACGTCCAAGGGGCAGGTGACGATTCCCGTGGAGATCCGGGAGAAGGCCGGTCTCCTCCCAGGCAGTGAGATCGAGATCGTTCTCGATGACGATGGCGTCCACATCGTGCGGGTGGAGCCGGGGCCGGGTGGCGGGCGTGGCCGGCGCATCGTGCGTCAGCTTCGCGGCACGGCCCCGCCGGGCATGTCCACCGATGAGATCATGGCACTGACCCGCGGCGAGTGACGCCCGTCCTGGTCGACAGCAACGTGCTGCTCGACCTGCTTAGTGACGACCCCCGGTGGGGCGACTGGTCAGCGTCCGCGGTCGCGGCGGCCGCGGACGAAGCACAGCTCGTCATCAATCCCGTGATCTACGCGGAGGTCTCCGTCCGCTATCCGCGGATCGAGGAGCTCGATGACACGCTCCGGCCAGAGGTGTTCCGACGCGATGTTCTTCCGTATCCGGCGGCCTTCCTCGCCGGCAAGGCATACACGCGTTACCGCCGTCGGAGCGGGACGAGGACGTCGCCCCTCCCGGATTTCCTGATCGGCGCACACGCCGCGGTTGCCGGCTACCGGCTGTTGACCCGCGACGCCGCCCGGTACCGGACCTACTTCCCGAAAGTCGACCTCATCGCACCCTGAGCGTTGATGACCGCTCTGATGCACGAGTTCGATCCTCGAGAGGGCGGCTCGCGATCATGCCTGGAGGTGGCTCGAGGGCCGCGCCGGGTGACAGTCAGCCAGATCCTGAGCGGCCCGACCCACCGGCCTGTCCATCGGATTACGGATGCTGCCACGATCATATGCGAATCATGGCATGACCCTGATGTTTCAGGTGAGCGATCTGGCTGGTGCTCGCCGTCGTGAGTTCCTGGATGCCGCGAAGCACGGCGAGGCGTCACCGCGTGACACCGATGGTGCCGTGCTCGTGATGCTCACGGCACGTCGTGTCGCGGCCCTGACCGAGGCGTCCGCTGTGGCCGTTCAGTTGTTCGCGGCAGAGGCGGCGCTGGCATCCGGCATCAAGATCACTCCTGCGGCCCTGGGTTCGTTGGCCTGGCTGGCGGAGTTCGACGTCGATGATCGACTCAAGGCGCTGGAGGAACTACGCGATTCGCTGGCGCTCACCGTGGCACAGGCCGATCCGGAACCACTGCGTGAAACCCTGCGTGCCTGGCAGACTACCGCCGCTGCGATGCGTGACCCGCTCCGTCGCGCGATACACAACGGTAGGCCCGGCGGCGACGACTTCGTCGACGTTCCCGAGCCGGTCGATGGTGAATCGGACCCGGAACCGGGCGAGTACCCTGTCCGCCAACTGGTCTCGCGGTAGGTCATGGCCACGCGGCGACCAGCGCGGTAGCCATCTGCCGGCGGCAGGTGTCGAGGGTCCTGCCGAGCTGGGCGGGCACGGGCACGGGCGAAGTTCCGCCGCTGGCTAGAGCCACTCGTCCAGTTGGTCCCATGCGACGGTGACCTCGACGGGGTCGAGGGCGTCGATGGCCAGGATGTCCTTTTTCCGGAAGGTGACCTGCTCCATCGCGTAGGTGCCGTCCGATGTCAGGCGGAGCATCTCGACGGACACGGCAGGGCCGTCGTTCCGGGCGAGCCGGATGATCCAGTAGAAGCCGATGCCCGCCCGGGCGTAGCGGACCCGCTTGACGAGCAGATCGTCGGAGACGGAGCCGGGTGACACGATCTCGATGACGATCAGCGCGTCGGCGGCGGTTGGCTTGCCTTGCCACCGTCCCCGGCGTGAGTCGTCGAGGCATCGGAAGAGCGTCAGGTCCGGGCGGCGGAAGTGGAACGGCACCTCGGTGAGCAGGACGTCGATGTCAGCGCGGACCCGGTGACAGGTTCCCGTGCGCTGGTCGTGTTTGCGGGCGGCCTCGGCGAGTGCGTTGAGCAGGGCATGCTGGACTGCCAGGCGTCTGTCGCTGGGCGAGTGGCAGACGACGATCGTCCCGTCCGAGACCTCGATCCGTCCGGCAAGGTCTTCAGGGAGCTCCTCGTAGAGTTCGAGGGTCATCTCGGGCGCCTGTGCCGCGGCGCGCAGCCACGACCAGTCGGAAGCCCGCGGCG
>NZ_CEVIVD010000090.1:3597-7381 GCF_982290655.1 Protofrankia sp. CiP1_Cm_nod3 | reverse complement strand
CCCGCCGCGGGCAGCGCAACCGCCGGACCTGACACCGTTGCCGGCGAGGCCGACTTCGGGAGATCACCAGGTCTGGAGCCTGCTGAGCTGGAGCGTTCGCTGCAGGGGCCGTTCGGCGTTGCGTACCCGGTCCGCTTCCACGCCGAAGCCCGCCGCCACGACGTCGGTGGAGCTGCGCAGCCCTGACCGCCAGCTCACCATGCGGGTGACCGCCGCGGCCACCACCGGCGCGGGGCAGGGCGCGAGGGCGGGCAGCTCGCCCGCCCGCCACCACGCCGCGAGGCAGCGCAGGGCCAGGGCGAGGCCGGTCGCCGGCAGCGTCGTCCGCCAGATCGCCGCCGCCACCGGATCCAGCTCTCCGATCGGGGACGGCACCCGCGAGGATGGCTGACGCGTTTCCCCCCAGCGGCCTGTGCCCAGCAGCCGCGGGCCCGCCGCGGCGCCGAAGTACGGCAGGACCTCGTACGCGACAGGCCGTCGTCCCTCGAGGCCCCAGCGCAGCGAGTAGGTGTACTGGCGGTGTGCTGTGCGCAGGACGCCGGTGGTCACCTCAGGCACTTCTGGCATCGTCGGCAGGTGGTCCACGCTCATCTCCGTGGGGATCTCACCTGGCGGGATCTCCGCCGCGTACAGGGCGCCGAGCGGCCCGAACAGCCGGATGGCGGCGCCCAGCGGGGACTCCGGCGCGACGAGCGTGCGCACCGTTGCGCGGTCGGCCGTCGCTACCGCGCGCCACAGCCTGGCGGTGAAGTCGCCGCCGTCGACGCGGATGGCCGGCGTTCCGTGGCGCGCCGCCGATCGCTGGGCCACCGACGGCTGTGTGGCCGACGGCTGTCCGGCTGACGGGCGAGTGACGGATGGCCGTGCTGTGGACGGCGGGGCTGCCGGGGGCTGCTTCGCGGCCCGGGCTGCTGGGGGAGCTGTCCCGGGTGCCGCCACGGGTGCCGTCCGCAACGCGCCGTTTCCCCGCGATGCCGACGCCGGGGCCGGGGCCGGGGCCGATGCCGGGGCCGGGGGCTGCGGCGGGTGGTGTGCCGGCACGCGCGAGGGGAGGCAGCGTTCGCAGCCGAGCCGGTCCTTGGCGGCGACCAGCGGAGCCGGCTCGCCGCACGACGGGCAACGTACGCGCGCGAAAGTGGACGCCCCGAGCATCCAGTGCAGGAGCAGGGGATAACGGCGTGGTCCGCGCAGCACGTCCACCGGGAGCTCCAGCGCCGGCGCCTCGACCACGTGCAGCCGAATCGGCCGGATGTCGATGTGCGAGCGATGCTTGTCCTCGATCTCGGCCAGCCGGCGCACCCGTTCGGCCCGGGTAGCCTCGGCCCGGGCGTCGAGCATGGCGACCCGGTCGGCGCCGGCGGTGGCACGCCGGCGGGCGATCGAGGCGAGCGCGTCGGAGTAGTAGCGCTCCACACGCCGGATCTCGGCGGCGCGCTCGTCCTCCGCGTCCTTGGCGATCACCGCTGACCGTACGGCCGCTCGAGCATCGATCAGCCGGTATGCCTCGCGGACCGCTCGGGCCAGGTCCGGCGGAAGGGCGATGGGACGACTGGCGGCGGGCGTGTCGTCCGCCTCCGGGGACTGGGCGGCCAGCGCACGCCACACGCCGTCGGCGATCTCAAGGCCGGAGCGGCCGTCCACCCAGCAGTCCATCCGCTCCTGGAAGCTGCTCTCCATCGACACGTCGAAGTGGACGAGCGCGCCGACCCGCAGGACGGGCAGCAGCACCCGTCGGGGCGGGCCGGCGGCGTCGAGACGGCCATGGTCGACCGGGAAGCGGTCGCGGGCGTGCGCGAGCAGGGTGTCGGCGCCCGGCGGGACGCGGGCGGGCCACGCCAGCGTGAGCCGACCGGCGTCCCCGGTGGTCAGGATGGCGTCGGCGGCCTGGTCCAGCGCCGGATGGCCGGGTGCGATGAGGGTGGCCCCGTCCTCGCGCGCGACCTCGGGGTCGCTGGTGACGAGGACCTCCTCCGGGAGGCTGAACGCACCGGCCAGGCGCTGCGGGAGAACGACGAGGCTGGCCTGGGCGCCTTCCTCCCACAACGCCCCTTCCCGCGTGGCGTAGCGCAGCCAGAAGCGCAGGGCGGGATCGGTGACCGGCATGGGAACTACTCCTGTTCCTCGCCACCGGCGAGGTCGTCGATGGCGGCCCGGCTGGCGAGGTAGTCGACCCGGGCCCGGGCGAGAGCGTCGCCGAGCTCCTCCATCCGCGCGTCGAACTCGCTGTCGTCCGCCGCCGTGACGTAGGCGTCGAACACCTGGTCGGCGAAATCCGTCTCGTCGTCGATGCGGCCGAGAATCATGTCGAGCTCACCGACGACCAGTTCGAAAAGATTGATTTTCGTCTCGAGGACGCGCAGGATCCGTTCCTCGATCGTTCCGCGTCCGACGAGGTTGGTCAGTACGACGTCATGGGTCTGGCCGACCCGGTGCAGGCGGCCGAGGCGTTGTTCGATCCGCATCGGGTTCCACGGCAGGTCGAGGTTCACCATGACGTGGCAGAACTGCATGTTACGGCCCTCACCGGCGGATTCGGTGGTGAGCAGGACGGGCACCTCGTCACGGAAGCGGCCGATCACCCGTTCCTTGTCGGCCCGGGCCAGGCTGCCGTGATAGACGGCCGCCGCTATGCCGGCCTCGACGAGCGCGGCCCGGGCCGTCTCCAGCGTCGGCCGGAACGCGGTGAACACGACGACCTTCTCGTCGCTGGCGAGACGGCGGCGCAGCAGGTCGATGAGGGTCCGGGTCTTGCGGGTGACCCCTATCTCGCCGGCCTGGGCGGCGAGGTCGGGCCAGCCGGCCTTCGCGAGTGTCGGGGCGAGCGCAGCCGGTGACGATCCGGCGTGGTGGGCCAGACCGCGAAGCGTGAGAAGCCGGGACGGCGCCGCGCCCCGGGCCTCGCGGCGGATCCGCGCCGCGACGGCCGCGTAGAGCGCGGCCTCCGGGGCGTCGGGGGTGATCAGAACGGTTTCGGCCAGCCGCTGCGGGAGGAGTACCTCGACCTCGCTGCGCCGGTGCCGGACCATCACCTGACGGGTCCGCGCCCGCAGCTCGGCGACATTGTGCACCTGCGCGACATTGTGCACCCGTGCGGCCGTCGGGGCGTCGTGCGCCGGACCGGTGGCGCCTGGTGCCGCGTTCCCGTGCCGGCGGCGGAACTCCGCCGCGGTCCCGAGCAGGCCCGGCGAGACCAGGCTGACCAGCTCAAAGAGATCCTCGAGCCGGTTCTCGACCGGTGTCGCCGACAGCAGCAGCAGGTAGCGGGCGCGCAGGGCCCGGGCCAGCCGGCCCGACGCGGTGCGCGGGCTACGGACCCGGTGCGCCTCGTCGATGATCACCAGGTCCCAGTCGCGCCCGGTCAGCGCGGTGCGCAGCGGGTCCCGCCGCGCCGTCGCGAGCGAGGCGAGAACCACCGGCCGGTCGGCGGCACCGACGTCCGCCAGGGACATGCCCGCGCGCGCCACGACGGACGGCAGCGCGAACTTGCGGTCGAGCTCCTCGCGCCACTGGTCGACCAGCCCGGCCGGAGCGACCACCAGAGCGGTGGACGCGAGTGCCCGCATCCGCAGCTCGGAGAGGATCAGGCCGGCCTCGATGGTCTTTCCGAGGCCCACCTCGTCCGCGAGGATGGCGCGCCCGTGCATGCGCCGCAGGACGGTGCCCGCTGTCCGCAGCTGGTAGCCGAAGGGCTCGAACCGCAGGCGGGGAACCGAGATCAGGCTGTCGAAACCGGGCTTGCTCCACACGCCGATCGCCTCGTCGAGCAGCTCCGACCACTCCGGGT
>NZ_CEVIVD010000090.1:1357-3245 GCF_982290655.1 Protofrankia sp. CiP1_Cm_nod3 | reverse complement strand
CCGGCGTCCTGCTTCCCCGGCGGGCGCGGTATACGGAATGAAGGCTAGCGAACCGCGAATTTTGCGATCATGCATGGCACCGGTGACGCGCCGTCAGCCGTGGAAAGCCTGATCGACAGTGACGCTCCCGGGTGCGCCGCCCGCGGGGCCCGGCGCCGCGCTCCGCACGCCACCGCCCGCAACGCCCGCTGGTGCCGTGCCGGCGACCCGGACGGGTACGCGCCCGGTGGATACTGACCGGGCGGCGGCGGCCCGGGTGGATACGTGGCCGGCGGATGCTGGTCGACGGCAGGCGCGATGGCGACGACCCAGCCCACGACAGTCCAGAGTCCAGCCGAGGAGTGTGCCCCGCGGGGCGCGTTCAGGGGGTTTCGCCGCCGAGGGAGTCGGCGAGGGCGGTGAACTCGGTGAGGGCGGCCTGCAGGTCCTCGACGATCTCACGGGCGATCAGCTCGGGGGGCAGCAGGCTGTCGGCGTCGTCGAGGGCCGGGTCCTTCAGCCAGGTGATGTCGAGGTTGACCTTGTCGCGGGCGATCAGGTCGGCGTGGTCGAAGGCGCGGAAACGCTCGGACTCGACCCGCTCGTCGTGGGGCTTGCCGGGCAGGTAGGCCTCGACGAAGTCGTCGAGGTCCGCGCGGCGCAGCGGGCGCTGTTTGAGTGTGAAGTGCCTGCCGGTGCGGAAGTCGTACACCCACAGCTTCGAGGTGTTGTGGCCGCCGCCGCCGCGGGGCGGCTTCTTCTCGAAGAACAGGACGTTGGCCTTCACCCCGCCGGCGTAGAAGATGCCGGTGGGCAGGCGCAGGAGGGTGTGCAGGTCGAACTCCTCGAGCAGCCGGCGGCGGACCCTCTCCCCGGCGCCGCCCTCGAACAGCACGTTGTCGGGCAGGACGACGGCGGCCCGGCCGTTCATCGCCAGCAGCGACATGATGTGCTGGAGGAAGTTGAGCTGTTTGTTGGTGGTGGTGGCGCGGAAGTCGGCTCGCTCGTAGGAGATGTCCTCGCGTTCGGCCCGGCCGTCGGTGCCGACGACGGTGATCGCGGACTTCTTCCCGAACGGCGGGTTGGCCAGCACCAGCGAGGCGTGCCGGCGGGGCTGCTCGGCGAGCGCGTCGGAGACGGTGATCAGGGATGGGCCGTCGGCGTCACCGATGCCGTGCAGCAGCATGTTCATCGCGGCGAGCCGGGCGGTCCCGGTGACGAGTTCGGTGCCCCAGATCTTTCCCGCGCCGAGGGAGAGCCGGTCCTCGCGGGAGATGTCGTCCATGTGGTGGGTGCGGATGTAGTGGTGGGCGGCGATGAGGAAGCCGCCGGTGCCGCAGGCCGGGTCGGTGATCGTGTCGGTGGGGGTCGGCTGGGTGACGTCGACCATGGCGTCGATGAGGGCGCGGGGGGTGAAGTACTGGCCGGCGCCGGTCTTGGTGTCCTCGGCGCCCTTGGCGAGCAGGCCCTCGTAGGCGTCGCCCTTGAGGTCGGTGCCCTGGATCGTCCACTCCTCCCGGCCGATCAGGTCGATGACGAGCCTCTCCAGCAGCGCGGGCTCGGTGATCCGGTTCTGCGCCTTGGCGAAGATCGTGCCGAGGGTGGTGCCGGCGTTCCTCGCCAGCGCCTCCAGGGTCCGCCGGTAGTGGACCTCCAGGTCGACGCCCTTGAGCCGGGCGAGCGCCTGCCAGTCGAACGCGGCCGGGACGACCGGCCGGGCCTCCTCCTCGGTGAACGGGTCACTGGCGATCTCGTCGGCCATCTTGAGGAAGAGCAGATAGGACAGCTGCTCGACGTACTCGATGGTGGACAGCCCGCTGTCCCGCAGCACGTTGCAGTAGTTCCACAGCTTCGCGACCAGCGAGCTGGTCTGCGCATGTGCCTGAGCGGGGGAAGCGGGAGTCACAGC
>NZ_CEVIVD010000090.1:0-989 GCF_982290655.1 Protofrankia sp. CiP1_Cm_nod3 | reverse complement strand
TTAAGCTCCTGTTGAACAGCATCAGCGGGGACGGACGCCGCGCCTGCAAAGGCCGACGGCCCATCGACTGTAGCCGCAGGTTTGCGAGGACGACGGGCGGCACGTCTGACCCCGCCCTTGCCACCCCGGGCACCCTGAGCCTCACGCTCAGCCCGAATCCGCTCCAACAACACGGATGCCGGCTCATCAGCCGAATCCTGCGGGACGAGTTCGCCGCTGAAGGCGCGGGCGAGGATCGCACGTCGGAGAGCCTTCGATCTCTTCGTCGCCTGTTCCGACAGTCTGGCCGTGGCAGCGAGCATCGAGAGCTGTCCCTCGATGCGTTCCAGGATGGCAGCCTGCTCCTCGGGCGGCGGGACCGGAACCGGCAGCTGCTTGATTTTCGACAGGCTGATGGACGCCAGGTTCACGCTCTGCTTGCCGTTGGCCTCGAACCAGCGGGCGGCACTGTTCGCATACCAGGAGAGCAGCTTTGGATGAATGATGTTCTCGCGAATCCGGGCGCGAAACACATGGTTCTGGTGGATCACGCCGGGGATCTGCTCCTCCCAGACCCACCCGCGCCCCAGCTTGTCGCGGTCCCCGCCCTCGTTCAGGAGAACGTCACCCGCCCGCAGCGCGAGCTGCGCGGCTTTCGCCGCCGGCACGCGAATCATCGCAATCTTGGAAAGATCCAGCCACCCTCGCTGGACGTTCGCCACCCGTAGATAGGGAACCTCAGGAAAATCGGGGTCGGACTGCTTCTTCAGGTCCTTGGTGATCCCGCCGACGACATCGGCGATCTCCCCCAGCCGCAGCCACGTCCAAGAGGCTGGGATTCGGGGGAGCAGCCCGTCATCCGTTCCGCCCGGTGTGGGCGGGGCCGCGGCGGGCTCGCCGGTTGGCACGTCATACCCATAGGCGATGGCTGAGACGGCTTCTTCAAGATGTCGGGCCCGGACGGTGGCCCGAGCGACCAGCCGCTCGGCGCTGTCGAGGCGGGAGAGGTG
>NZ_CEVIVD010000089.1:6307-20976 GCF_982290655.1 Protofrankia sp. CiP1_Cm_nod3 | reverse complement strand
ACGTGGCGGTCCTTGGGATCGTTGGTCATGCCGTCGATGAGGTGTTCGTAGCCGGTGACGGTCGCGTCGGGGAAGTATCGGCGCATGTGGTTGATGCGCCGGTCGACGCGGTCGGCCGGGACGCCGGCGTCGACGACGTTGCGCCGCAGTTCGTCGAGGATGTCGGCTGACCACAGGGGCCGGTAGGCCTCGGCTTCGGCGAGCCGGAGCAGGGTGTCACAGAGGTAGGCCGGGTAGAGCACGCAGGCGTCGAGCAGCGCGGGGAACGTCACGGCCTCTTACCGGGTTGATGTGGGGGCCGCGGTCAGGGTGTAGAGGTCGTCCTCTTCGGCTTCGGCGGCCATCTGGTCCAGTGCCTGGCGGCGTTCCCGGCGGGTGCGGTCGCGGTAGTCGAGGATGTCGCGGAGCATGACGCGGCGGTGCCGGCCGCGCATGGTGTAGGGAATTTCACTGTCGGTCAGCAGGCGTACCAGAGTGGGGCGGGAGATATTGAGCAGGTCGGCGGCTTCCTGGGTGGTGAGCATGGTGTTGTGCGGGGCGATCGAGATCGCCAGGCCCTGGGACAGAGCGGTCACGACGTCGTGCAGGATTCCGTAGAGCTCGTCGGGGATGTCCATCTTGGAACCGTCGGGGCCGACCAGCCGTGCGCGTGCGGGCTCCTCGAGCCCGGCCAGGCGGCGGGCGAACCGGGCGAGGGTGGAGTTGTCCGCGGGTGGGAGGACTGTTCGCTCTCGAATCACGGTGGCCACGACTCCAGGCTACTTCTATTCGAAAAATCCGCAAACAGGTCGCGGCTGGGTGGAGGTCGCGCGCGGAGACCGGCCGCAGGTCGCCCGCGGCCCGCGGTCGCAACGGGTGACCGGTGTGCCGGCCGTCCGTCACCGGGCGGATCTGCGGATGCGACTGGAGTCCATGAAAATAGTGGATAAAAGTAACATTTTGACAACTCGCCGGAGTGGCAGTTCGTGACGTAGAGCGACCATCGTGTGATCCTGCGGGTGAGCATGATCTGCACGTCCTCGTCGGCGTCGTACCGCTCCCGGCCACGCCGCACCCGGACCGCGATCTTCTCCGCCGCGTCCAGGATGTCCGCCAGCCGCTCCTCGTCCCGCCGCACAGACAGCCGTTCAGACCGGCACAGCCTCGGCGAGCACCCGGTCACGGATACGCAGCTTCAGCCCGCCCTCGGTCGCGACCTGCGTGAACACACCCAGCAGGTCCTCCACCGCGAGCGCGAAAGCCGCCATGTCGAAGTATCCATGACCAGGCCCGACATCGATCAACAGATCCAGATCGCTGGACCCCGTGGCCTCACCACGCGCCACCGACCCGAACACCCGCACATTCCGAACCCCGAACCGACGCCCGACAGCAAGAATCTCCTCGCGATGCGCACGCACCTCGTCCGAACGTCACCGGAGGCCGCTCCCCCGCTTGCGGGCATCCCTCCCGGCTCAGGCGTCACTTAGGATCTGTAATGAAGTAACAAATGCATCCCCGGGAGCGTCTTCGCAGGTCACGGACCTACAGAAGGTTCAAGATGAACAGGTTATTTCATTCCGCCTCCTTACCTCCTGCCCGGACGGTCCGCCGGCAAACCGGGAAATACCGCTTTCGTGAACAGCGGTATCAAGCTTCACTGCCCATAGGAAGGATCGAACTCGCCGGAAGTCGACTCGGGAGTGCGCGGCCGGAGGCTGTTCGGCGTGCCGCGCATCCACCCGCTGCTGGGTGGCGGATCTCCGCTGTACTTCGAGCCGTTTGACGTCGATAGATGGTTGCAAATCACTGTAATGGGGATGCAGGTCGCGATGGTCGCCGTCGTCGGGGTGGACCTGCGTCAGCCAGGAATCCGCGCTAGCATGACTGCCATGTGATTATGCAGGAAGACGGCGGAAGGGTGAGAATTATGGCCCGTTTGTCCGAGCAGCTGGCCTACCTCTCGAGGCGTGCCAAGGCAGCCGAGGGTGCTGCGGATGCTGCCGAGGCCGAGACCCGCGAGGAGCTGGCGGCCAAAGTCGAGCAGGCTCGCGCCAACGCCGAGCGGCACGCGAGCGAGCTTCGCGAGAAGGCCTCGGACGTGACCCAGGAGGCTTCCAGTCGGTGGCGCGAGATCCAGGACCGCTGGAAGGACCACGTGAGCAAGGTGCGTGCTGAGGTCCAACAGAAGCAGACCGAGCGCGACGCCCAGCGTGCCGAGCGGCGCGCGGAGTACGCGGAGGACGACGCCGTCTGCGCGATCTCTTTCGCTATCGCCGCTGTGGAAGAAGCCGAGTACGCCGTCCTGGACGCCACCTTGGCTCGCGCCGACGCTGCGGCCGTCAGCACCTGATCCTCATCTCATTGCCCCGGATTCGGTTGGCGACGCCCTGCTCGGCTTTTGCGCGCGGGCGTGGCTCGGCCTGTAAGACCTGGCAGACATCCCGCCGTCAACGCAGGGGTGCTGTTCGCCGACGCCCGCCGCATCGCCGGGTTCATCGGCTTCTGGTTGGCAGGCAGGGGCCGCGAGACCGCGTGCTTGGTCAGTCGGATCGATCAGGACCACATCCACCGTCAAGCCAGCCTGGGCGCATTTCACCGCGGCTTGCCTTGCCCTGTTCAGATCGGACAGACCGTCGGTCACGAGGAGAATCCGCACAACCAACGGTCTTGGGGCGAGTCCCTCGCTGTGCTGCCGAGCGCGGTCAGGCGCCGCGGCGATGTCGGTCCCATTGTCCGGCCGCGATGGTCATGGGTTAACGTGCGTATGCAGGCACAGCGCGTGCTGGGCGAGCCGGCTGGTGTGCGCGGTGACCGCCAGCCGGGCCGGGAGCCGCTGGCGGCGCCGATCGCCTGCCCTACGCTGCTGTCTCCTCCCGAGAGCACGCGCGCCACGCGAGGGACGATGCCGAGACGACTCGAATGTCACTCATGGTCACTATTTGCGTCAACTGGGCGAGGGCCATTGTTCCGTACGAACCGGCCAACGGGGTCACTACCTGCTCGTTCGCCGGGCACCCGATCGTCCCGATCGATAGGTCGAACCTATCGACCCAGGCCAGACGTCAACTACGCAGCGTGGTGGACCTAACGCACCACAACAAGAACCGTTCGATCACGGTTCCGGGTCCCGAAATCATCATCCGCCCGGTCGCCACGCGGTCACCGACCTGGGACGATTCCCGGTGACCACGCCGACCGGAACATCATCTAGCGGATCGGACGGATGTTCCGTATACCTGGCGGGTTCCAAGGTTCCGGTCCGTAGCCATCCACCGGCAGAACCAGGAGCTGGGCGACGGGATCCGCCTCATCGACAGAGCCGGCTCACCCGGCGGCTATCAGGTTGTCCGAGGCGGGCCAGAGCGGGGCCGGCTTCAACGTGCGCCGCCAGACCTACCGGGTGATCAGTCGCATCGACGACGGGGTGCTGGCCGCGACAGTCGCCGCGGTCGAACCCAGCCTCGCCCAGCGGATGCGCACCGGGAATGTGTTGCAGTTGTTGCAGTTGTTGCAGTTGGAGCAGATGAGGCAGGTGGGGCAGGCATGACCGAGCTGCTGCTACGCGATGCCGAGGCTCTCCACCGCGCCTTGGCGACGTCCGGTGGAGAGGTGAGGGTGGCGTTCTCGCGCGAGACGGCCGAGCTGGTCTCCCGGCTGCTCGACGCCCGGGTCAGAGGCGAGGAGCTCGTCGCGGCCCCCCGCGCCGCCGAGGTCACGCCGACGGAGGCAGCGGTGCTGCTAGGGATGTCACGTCCCCAGGTCCGCAAGCTGATGGACCGCGGCCTGCTGGAGTTCCGCAAGGTCGGCGCCCACCACCGTGTGCGCGTCTCGTCGATCCGGGCGTTCCTGGAGAACGAGCGCCCGCGACGGCGCGAGGCACTCGCCGAACTGGCCGCCGTGCAGAACGAACTCGGCCTGACCGAACGACCCCCGTCCGCGAGACCGACCTGATCCGCGTCGTTCTCGCGGACGCGAACGTGCTCTACTCCCGAGTCCTGCGCGACTACCTTCTCTACGCCGCCGACCAGGAGATCATCGCCGTTGCCTGGAGCCCTGCGATCCTCGCCGAGGCCGTCGAACATCTCAGACTGAACGTGGCCCGCTTCGACCGTGCTGCCGCCCAGCGTTTGGTGACAGCGATGAACCGCGCGTTCCCCTTCGCCGAGGTCGAGCCCGCCGAGGCGGATTTCCGCGCACTCGCCGACGTGTGGCTACCAGACGAAGACGACCGGCATGTCCTGGCCGCGGCCGTCGCCGCGGAGGCGAATGTGCTCTGCACATGGAACGTCAAGGACTTCCCGGCCGACGCCGCGGCGGCCGCCGAATCGAGGTGCTCACCCCCGACGAGCTGCTCTGCCGGCTCGTGGCAGAATACGAGCCACAGGTGCTCGCCGCTCACCGAACGGCTGTCGCGTCCCTGACCGGCGCGACCGACAGGTCGACGACCGCGGCCCTGCGCCGAGCCGGGGCTTCGACAACCGCCGATCTGATAGAGCGCCTCACCGGAAGCTACTGAACCTCCATCGGCGTCCGCACGGCGGCGCATGCCAGCGGCATTGTGTTCGAGGGTGTCTCCGGGTCAGACAGGAGCCCAGCCACGACCTGCCGGATCTCGCCCCAGAACGCCGCGAGCGACCTGCGCGCCGGTCAGTTCCAGCCGCGCGGACTCGCCACACACGGGAGCCCTCCATCCGCAGCCTCACTCGGACCGCCACGCGGTTGAACGACTACCACCAGGAGTCGACTGCTGCGGAGCCACAGGAGGCTCGAACCACCTGCCTGGCCCGCCGACCTGCAGCTTCGACGGGCGCGAGCACGTCCAAGACGTGAGAACCGCCGGTAGCGGAACCCGTAGAAGGTCTGGGTCGCAGCGACCGACATCACGGCCCGGCCAAGGACGGCGGCCAGGTAGCGGTTGCCCTTCCCGGTCCGGGCGGGCTTGGCCCGCCCGGCGGACTCCCGGTCCTTCGGGGCCAGACCGGCCCAGGCGGCCAGGTGGCCGGGGGTGGGGAAACGGGACGCGTCGACCCCGACCTCCGCGATGATCGCCTGGGCGGCGGTCGGGCCGATCCCGGGAATCTCGGCGAGGCGTTCGGTCAGGCTGAGCCGCCGGCCCGCCCCGGCGTCGGCGCCGGTCGACGCCGGGGGGCCTCGGCCGAGGGGTCGTCCGCCGCCCCACCGACGATCTCCCCGGTGTCGGAGTGGACCTGGCACGGACGTACCGCGCGGTCCTCGGACTCAGCGGGCGTGACCGGGCAGGGACGTCCAGCGGTCCGGGTCGGCGCCGCCGAGCCAGCGGTCGATGTCCGCGCGCCACCACACCCGGGTGCCGCCCCAGGCCCGGGTGCGATTGACCGTCGCGGCCGGCGCGGGCGCGACGGGATCGATCCGCAGCCGACGGTCGACGGCCTGCCGGGTCAGACCGAGGACGACGGCGATGTCGGAGGACCCCACGAATACCGGCGGCTCATCCACGGGATCCGACGATAACCGGCCCGGTCACGGATCCGCTCCGGCTCCGTGATGGCGACGCTCCCGCCGGCATGAGCAGACCACGCCCATGACGTCACGGCTGCTGACCAGCCACGATGACAACCGCGATGAGGTGGCTCGGGCGGCCGAGCATCATCCGGCCGTAGCCGCGACCGATACCTAGTAGTACTAGACGAGCAAGTCCGAAGTCTGGGCTCGCGGTGGCCGGGCATAGGGAGAGAGCTTCAAGGCCCTGCTCGGCCACCACAGCGAGACCCGCTGGCTGCGCCACGCCCGGGCGCACCTGGTCGGGGCCCCTGCCTGCCCGGCCAGCCCGGCCAGCCCGGCTACAACAAGCGGCTGACGTCGGCGTTGCCGCTGGTCAAGACCTCGGCGCCTGGGGAGGGCCCCAGCCATCGGCGTCGTCGGTGAAATCGGCATGGGGCTCGAAGGCGAGGCTCCGGACGTATCCCACGCGCCGAAGACAATGTCCGCGGAGAGTTCGATCGGCACGTCTTGCCATCCAGCGAGGTAGGCAGCGAAGTACGTGGGCAGGACTGGGATAACTCGACGTCGGTCCTGATGTCAGGGCCGACATCCAGCAGGTACCCGCACGCCGACACTCTGTTCCAGCGATGCTTGCGGGCGACCAGCACGCTAACAGAGCGAACCAGCGTCAACGTCGCCGACCACCGCGCACGCCAGTGGGCAGGAACAACGAGCAGAGGGCACGGTGGCGGGGCAGCCCATTCTCCTCGGCGGCAAGACGCTCCGCGGATCACGCGGTTGCGCGGCCGATGCATGGCACCTGCTCGCCACCCTCGACCACGACCGGGGTCCCGTGTTCGGCCAGGACGACGTGGAAGCCAAGACCAACGAGATACCCCAGCTCCTCGTCCTGCTCGTTCGGCGAGGGTGACGTCGTGGACCTTGTCATGATCTGCTGAACAGCAACTTACCAAAACGCTGCAAGCCGCCCGGCGGATTCTCCCGCATGCCGTTCCTTTGGCCACGCTTGACTCTAATTCGAATTAGGTATAGAAAGAGTAAAGACAAAAAGTACACCGCCAGGAGCGGCGCGGTACGGCCAACGAACGCCAACGCCGCAGGGTGCGGTCCGGTGGAACCT
Source organism: Protofrankia sp. CiP1_Cm_nod3 (assembly GCF_982290655.1). NCBI lineage: Bacteria > Bacillati > Actinomycetota > Actinomycetes > Frankiales > Frankiaceae > Protofrankia > Protofrankia sp. CiP1_Cm_nod3. The sequence continues at coordinate 14,393 of NZ_CEVIVD010000089.1, read as the reverse complement.
CGAGGGGAGCTGTCCGCATGACGAACTCCGCATGACGAACCTTCCCGATGCCGTCGAGGCGATTCGTGCGTTCACGGCCGGACCGGCCCCGGCGACGTCCGTCGCTGCCTCGCACTCCTCGCGGACGACATCGTCCGCTCCGAGGGTGCCGCCAAGACCGGGGCGATCCAGGTCCCGCTCAACACCTACCTGCGTGGAGGCCTCTTGCGCCACCAACTCACGGAGACGGCGGTTGAACAGCGATCGGGGTGGCCGGCTGGCGGCGAGAAAGTACGTCGCGGCCGGGGAATCCCTGCGTCTGCCCAGGTCACGGGCTATTTCGCGCCGCCCGTGTACACGTACAGCGTTGGAGCCGGGTCGCACAGCACCAACAGCATGGAGACTCCTTCCGAAATCCCGAGAGGGGCCTTGACAGGGTACGCGGTAGCCTTACTGAATTGGTTTCAGAGTTTCTACTTTCCGTCTCCTTCGCCGGTGAAGTTGGCATTGGCGGCCTGCTGCGTCGTAGGCGGAAAAGTGAGGCTGCGCCGGGCAGGAAGGATCCGAAGCTCATGGCTCGTGCGGCTCTGACGTCGGCTACGCGGTCGACCCTCGATCTTTTGGCTGAATACAACCTCAGTCAGCGTTGCAACCTTCTCATCGGGAGCAACACGATCAGTGCCGAGGGGGCGATGTTGGGTTTTCTGCTCGACCGTCTGCTGCAGCGTGCACAAGCTCGGGGTGGGCCCTACCGAACATTCTTCACCAACTCAGGTGTCGAAGCGGTCGGGGCGGCCATAAAACTGTGCCGGCACTCGTCGGTGCGGCACAGGAGGGCTAATGACGGTAGCGTCCTCATCGTCGATCCAGAGCAGGATCTGCGCGTCTTCTTTGATCCCACAGAGCAGGGTTCCTCACAGAGTCTCGCACCGGGACTGTGCTTCGTCGAGTCTCTCGACGTGGCGGCTGACCGACTAGCGGAAAAGGCCTGGTCGGGCGTGATCGTCGCACGCTCAGAATGGGAGGCTCGGCCCCGCCTGCACGACGCTTTCGCCGACGCTGGACACGAATCGGGCGCCTTACTCGTCCTCTCGAATCTCGGCCGCGACTTGGGCGGCACGTACTTCAGTCAGAGCGGGATACAGGCCGACGCCCATATCTTCGGAGAGGACCTCTCGGCTCGACAGCTTCCTTTCGGATGTCTGACCATGAGCCAGCGGGCTCATTCAGTGTGGAACAACATCAAAGACGCCGCCGCGCATACCACCACTTTCGGCGGGGCCGCCGTCTCACTTCGCGCGGTACTGGAGGCGCTGGATGCCGCTGACCTGATCGAAGCCGAGGACAAGATTGTCCTCAAGCGTATCGAAGGTACGATGACGGCGCGGGTACGAGCATTCCATCACTACGTGAACCCCCCGATGGCCCGTCTCAACGACGCCATGGGAATGGCTCTCGACATCAAGAGCGCACTAGGTAGCCGGCTGGTGCTCTCCGACGGGCGGGAGATCATCGATTCCGGTGGTGGATCGGGTAGCAACTTACGCGGCCACAACCCTCCGGACCTGGTGGAGAACGTCCTCACCGCGCACCGCCCGGACGGGCGCTACTACGATCAGCTTGAGTCTGTGCTGCAGGTACTGACGGGGTATCCACACTCGGTGCCCGCCGTGAGCGGTGGTACTGCCGTTGATCTAGCTGTCAGCTTCGCCATGCTAGCGCAGCCGGATCGTAAAACCATTGTCAGTTTTCGTGGCAACTACTCCGGGAAGACTCCCATCTCGCTCAGTCTCAGCAAGCATGGCACGCTGTTGACCGAGTCGGACAGAGAAGCGTTCCGACCGTACTATGCCAATCTTGAGTACATCGACCTCGATGAACCCGGCTGCGAGTCTCGGCTGAAGACGGTCCTGAACCGGCCAGACGTGGCATTGGTCTGGCTGGAACTCATCCAGGGCGCTGAATGCCGGCCTATCCCCGACTCGATTATCGAGTTAGTACACCGCTGCAAGGCGTCGGGAGGCTACCTGGTTGGGATCGACGAGGTGCTGACCGGCGGGTGGCGGATCGGTGGAGATTTCCTGGTACATCGGCGTCTCGCGCTGAATGTCGACGTATCGGCGATGGCCAAGCCCCTGAGTGATATGACGGTGCCGCTCGGCGTCGCTCTCGTTACCGACGATGTTTACCGTCGCGCGGCCGCGAGAAACCCGAAACTAGTCGAGAAGCTCACTCGGCACTACCGGTGCGAGCTCAGCGCGCATATCGCGCTGAACGCACTCTCTGGATGTGCAGATCCCGAGCGAATCGTGACGGCGACGCGGCTGCAGGAGATGTTCGCCGAAGGCCTTCGGCGCATCTCTGCACAGTCCAGGATCTTTGCGGCCGTCTCGGGCGAGGGCGGACTGATACGGCTCACTCTCTCTCGCCGCTGGTTCCCGTTCCACCGCCGCTCGGCGCTGGGGTGTGCGCTCGAAATGGCCCTCGCCGAGCTAGTGCTGTCCAACTGCGGGGTCTTCGTGCCGATACTCCGCTTTCATCAGCGGATATTCGCCGACGAGGCTGAGCTGCGCGAAGTTCTCAACAGACTCGAGCGCGGAACCCGCCAGGTGCGCCCTGTACACGTCTATGTAAACGCCGTACGGGGCCTCCTAACCTACGCTCGCCGAGCGCGCTACTTCCGCTCGGCGGTCGATTGGGCGACAGAATAGTGTTCACCTTCGACGCTGCGCTGAGGTATGGAACAGTAGAACAGGTAGGGCTGACGCGAGCCCTCTCGACGCCGCTCACACCCAGTCTGACTCGGCAGACCGCAGAAAGATGAGGTGCCTGCGAGCACGCTTGAAGGTACCGATCCCGGAAAGGACGGAGACGCAATGGCGTATTATTCTCCGCTGGACAGCCTGGTGACAGACGATCCCTACCCGTACTACAAGGCTCTTCGAGAAGAGCAGCCGGTCTACTACAACGAGAAGGACGACTTCTGGGCGCTGTCACGGTACGACGACGTCGCAGGGGCACTCCACGACCCGCTCTCGTTCTCGGCACGCAAAGGCACGGTGTACGAGGACCAGACGCTTGAAGAACTCCCGGTCCCGATGATGGCGTTCCTCGATCCTCCGGACCACACCCGGATGCGGACCATGGTAAGCGGCTCCTTCGTGCCCAAGGCTGTCGCCGGTTTCAAGGTGGCTTTCGGTCGGAACTTCGTCGCACAGTTCGACCGGCTGCCGGGAGCCGAGCTGGATGTGTGCCAGGATCTGCTCCTCCCGTGGGCGATCGAGAACGACCTCGAGCTACTCGAGATCCCGGCGGAGTCTCGTCCACTCTGGCGAGAATGGCTCAATGCGTGCTTCCAGCGCAAGCGCGGAAACATCAGTTTCACCGCGGCCGGGGAAGAGGCCATCGGGCATATCATGACCTTCCTGGCCGAAGAGCATCTGCCTCGGCTTTACGCCACGGAGGGAACATTCCTGTCCAGGCTGATCAATGGAAGTGCCGACGGTGACAGGATGTCAGAGGCGGAGGCTCTCGGGTTCTTATTCCTCATGGCACTGGCTGGACCGGAGGACGTCGCTCGGACAGCCGGATATGTGCTGGCCAATGTTTCGGCGCAGCCGAGTGTGGTGGAGCTGGTCCGAAATGATGAGCCCGCGCGAATGAACGCCATTGATGAGACCATCCGCCGGGATGCGTCCACGCAGTACATGCGAAGAACAACGGCCTGGGATGTTGATATCCGCGACACGGTGATCCCCGAGGGTGCGCGCGTGCTGCTGCTGTTCGGCGCGGCCAATCGGGACCCGGAACTATTTTCCGATCCGGACACGTTTGATATCGATCGCCGGAACTCTCGCCTGGCCATGGGCTTCAGTCGAGGCATACACAGCTGCCTAGGCATTCACGTCTCCCGCCTACAGATGGTCGCCGGGCTCGGCGAGTTCTTCAACCGCGTCGAGAGTGCTGAGTTGGACCTCGACGCCGCCGAGTCGGTGCACGCGATGAACATCACCGGCTTCCAGAGGCTACCGGCCCGGCTCAAGCTGAGGTGACGGCGTGGGTTGACCGCCAGTACGGACCGTCAACCGAGTGAGCTGATACCGACGAGATGGAGTTGAGATGACGACGGTTATGATCAACGCGATAACAGTGCCGCCTGGGGTTGAGGACGAGCTGGCGAAACGGTTCGAAGCGCAAAGCGCGTTACTCAGCGGGCAGCAGGGTTTCGTGGATTTCCAGCTGCTGCGTCCAACGGACGAGCGAAACCGGTGGCTGGTTGTCAGCCGGTGGGATTCGGCGGCCTCGTATGATGCCTGGAAGAACTCGGCCGTATTTGACCAGATGCACCGCGGTCAGCTATCGGGACACGGACACCCCGGGAGCTCGCCTACGCACGGCGACGGTCCGCTCGCCATCGAAAGTGAGGTCTGGTCCTTCGAAGTCTCTACGACGACTGCATAGCGACGCCGCCATGCTCGAGGCCAACAGAACCGAGGAACTGGAAGATGCCGCGGTCCGCAGCGCCAGAGCGCTGGCACATCTGAACGCAGCTCATTCCGACGACTGCCTGATCATCGGCCGGGAGCTCGGTAAGGCAGCCGATGCCATCTCCGCCGTGGCCACCGAGATCGATGGCCACGGGATGAATCTTCAGGTTACGACCCCCGCTGACCGGAGGGATCTATGGATTCCGTTCGCCGGCGGCACGGATGCCCCGGACCGCATCAGGGACGAGGTGACCCGGCTGGCCGGGCTGGCCCGGTGGATGGCGGATCAGGGCGGCGGCGGAGCCGCCGGTGCCAGCGGGGATGCGGAACAGCTGCAGCCGACTGGGGTGATCTCGGGACGGACCTCCCCTGCGGGCAGAGCCGTCCTCACCGCGAAGGGGATCGAGAAAAGTTACCGACCGCGATTAGCGTGGCGGCAGCAGAGCCGCGTGCTCCGGGGAGTTGATCTCGAACTGTTCCCCGGGCAGATCGTGGCACTGGTTGGCGAGAACGGGGCAGGCAAGTCGACCCTGCTGCGGATACTGGTGGGTCTGGAAACTCCGGATCTGGGTGAGCTGCGTCGCGTCGAGCGGGTCGGATACTGCCCGCAGGAGGCGGCTCTGTACGCCCGGCTGACCGTTCGGGAGCACTTCCGGCTCTTCGGGAGCGCGGTCGGGTTGTCAGTCGAACAGATTAACCAGGCGGCCGAGGAACTGCTCGATCAGCTGTCCTTCGCGCAGTACGCGGACTCGGTGACCGACGAGCTGTCGCTTGGTACCAAGGCGAAGCTGAACTTGGCGCTGGCACTGCTGGGAGAGCCAAGACTGGTTCTGCTTGACGAGCCCCACGCCAGCTTCGACTGGGATACCTACCTACGGTTTTGGGAGCTGGCGAAGCTGCGACGTCAGGATGGCACCTGCATTGTCATCGTGAGCCATCGTACGGATGATACGGAACTGTGTGACCAGGTCTACAATCTTTCCAATGGAAAACTCGGACGGGTCAGCTAGTGAATGCGTTCCAGCTATCGCGCCTGTTCGCAGTCGACTTTCTTAGGCATCGACTGAACTGCCTGCTGCTCGTATGCTTCCCCGTCGTGTTCGTACTCGTGTCCGCCGATGCACTGACCGACTTCGCGCGCGTGCTCGGAGGTCACACCGGCCATAATATGATGGGCTCGTTCTCGGCGGCCTGGGCTGGTGCCATAAGTGCTGGTCTGGGCACCTACTTCTCGACGAGCCGCACCAGGGGCGCGGACCACCTGGTCGATCTGAGGACGGCCCGCTGGGATATCTCGATCGCGCGTCTGGCGCTCTTCGCCCTGGTGGGGGCTGGCTGCTGGGGGTCCGCGCTGGCCGCGCTGCGTGTGTGCACTGATGTCAACGTAACCCTGCAGATTGCCGTTGGAACAGGCCTTCTGGTTGGGACCTACGGTTGCTTCGGGGCGATCGTCGGCTCTCTTGTCCATGATGAACTGACGGGCAGTTTGGCTCTCGTCGGGGTGTGGATGCTCGACGTCTTCCTGGGGCCGGCGATGGGCGGCGGCTCGCTGCGGCTGGCGGCTCTGGTGCCCTCCCGCCCGTCGAGCGAGGTCATCATGTCCGGCGTCGACGGCTTTCCGACTGCCCTGCTGGGCGGCATCGTGTGGCTCTCGCTGTCATTGATCGCCAGCTTTGTTCTGCTCGACCGGCAGGTGGCCCACGCGGCGGTGGCGTGGACCCGGGCGAAGTTTGAGGTCAAACCCGTCGGCCAGCGAGATCCCGGCCGTCACCCGGTACCGGTCGGATCTCAGGACTCACGACCGATCGGCCGCCCGGCGGCCGAGCTCACCCGGTCGACGATACGAACATACGCGCGAAACCGGATCCTGTTGCTGGTGCTGCTGGCCACACCCGTCACCTTTGTCGGGGTCAGTTTCTTCATGTTCACCGGAGTGCAGGTCCAGGTGCCCGCGGCCATTGACAACCAGGCGGTGCTGCTGACCATGGCGATGCCCAAGCTGCACGGTGCCTACATGGGATACATGACCGTGTCGTTCCTGTCCGCCGTGGCAGGTCTGTTTGTCGTGATACGTTCGAGGGAGGCCGACTCGCGGCTGATTGTCAGCGGTTACCGCCGACGTAGTATTCTCATCGTGAGGTTGCTGACAGTCGCGGCCGCGTCCTGTATCGTCAGCCTGGCGGCACTGCTCGTAGGTTTCTGCGGCTTCCGGCCGGAGAACTACGGATTATTCGTGGTCGCGTATCTGCTGGGTTCGGTGACGTGGGGATGTATCGGTGCCGCTTTCGCGCCGGTCCTCGGCCGCGTCGGGGGAACGTTGTGCATGCTCCTGCTCCCTTTCCTCGATGTCGGTATCGCTCAGGACTACATGCTGGGTCCGCAGCTGCCGGCGTGGTCCGAGAACTTACCGTCGGCGGGCTCCGTGCAAGTCCTGATCGACTCTGCGTTCAGCACGAGCTTCCACAGCGCCACCGATATTGCGCTGGCCGGCGGCTGGCTGCTCGGCGCGGTGGCGGCCGCGACAGGAGTGCTTCTACTGTCCCTGCGGACGATCGCGAACTCCTCGATCATGAACGGCTTACCCGAGTAGACTGCGGCCGAGAGGACCGCCGGCCCTCAATGTCGCTACAGGTAACAGTCAACGACCCGGCTGGGGATTTGGGCACCATCGAAAGGAAAGGATGATATCCGTGAAGGTCAGGGTGGACATCACGGTCTGTGAAGCCAAGCGGCAATGCAACTTGATCGATCCGGCGCTCTTCTCCCTGGACAGTCAGGGCTACAGTAACATTGGCATCGCGCGAGAGGTCCCTGACGGTGACGAGGACCAGGCCGAGCAGGGCGTGCACGCGTGCCCGGTGCAGGCACTCAGCACCTACTCGGACTGAGCTTGCCGTTTAATCGCCAGAAGGCCGTGGAGGCCGCTCAACATTCCTCCGAACAGCTGATCAGTCTCCGCCGTTGAGGTAGGTGACGACGGCCCGGACGCGGCGGTGCTCGTCCGGGGTGGGCAGCAGCCCCAGCCTGGTGAAGACACTGGCGACGTGGGTCTCGACGGTACGCAGCCCGACGACGAGGCGGGCGGCGATCGCGGTATGGACAGACCCTGCGCCATGAGGCCGAGGACGTCGCGTTCCCGTTCGCTGAGCGCGGCGAGGGCGCTGGCGGGCGCCCGTCTCTCGACGAGGGCCCGGATGACGATCGGGTCGAGCACCGAACCTCCCGCGGCGATCCGGCGGATCGAGGCGAGGAAATCGTCGATCTCGATGATCCGGTCCTTCAGGAGGTAACCCAGTCCTCCGGCGTCGGCCGTGAACAGGTCGAGGGCCCCACCGACCTGGACGTGCTGGCTGAGCAGCAGCACGGCGGTGGCCGGATGGTGTTCGGGGTCGGCAACATCTGGGCCCTGGACATCAAAGTCGGACAAGGTCGATCATCTGCTTCCGCGACTCGGCGGTGTAGAGCAGTTTTGATCTCGGCACCTGCGATCCTCCTTGAAACTATTGCTCCAAAGAGCCCAGACGTGAACAGAATCGGGTCAACTTCAGCCCCGGCCGAAACCCGAATTTTGGAGCCCAACAGGGCGTCCGGCCGCGGATGACGCGGAAGCTTGCGATCCA
>NZ_CEVIVD010000089.1:0-5692 GCF_982290655.1 Protofrankia sp. CiP1_Cm_nod3 | reverse complement strand
GGCGTCAGCCCGCCGGCCGTTGTTGATCTCCGCGACCGGGGCTTCCCCAGGGCCGCTCTCACGCGTACAGCATGGCCCGCCCGGGGTCGTGTAGCAGCCGCCCGACCTCGACCAGCACCCGCGAGCCCAGTTCACCGTCGACGAGCCGATGGTCGAACGACAGGGCGAGCTGGGTCACCTGGCGCGGCACTATCGCGCCATCCACGACCCATGGCCTCTCGCGGACCGCGCCGAAGGCGAGGATCGCGGCCTCGCCGGGGTTGAGGATCGGCGTGCCAGCGTCAACGCCGAGGGCGCCGATGTTGGTGATCGTGACGGTCCCGCCGGACGTCTGCTCCGGCGAGGTCCTGCCTGCCCGGGCGTGCTCGACCAGCTCGCCCAACGCGGACGCCAGTCCCTTCAGGTCGAGGCCGTCGGCGTCCTTGATGTTCGGCACGACAAGGCCGCGGGGCGTGGCGGCGGCGATGCCCAGGTTCACGTAATGGTGCTGCACGATCTCCTGGGCGTCCTCGTCCCAGCGGGCGTTGATGCCCGGATACCGCCGGATCGCCAGGAGCAGGCAGCGGGCGACCAACACCAGCGGTGTGATCCGCACGCCGGCCCAGTCCCGGTCCTCCTTGAGGCGGGCGAGCAGCGCCATCGTGGCGGTCACGTCGACGGTCAGGAACTCCGTGACGTGCGGGGCGGTGAAGGCGGAGCGGACCATCGCCGCCGCGGTCGCCCTGCGGACGCCCTTGATCGGGACGCGGGTCTCGCGGACCGGTCCGGCGGGCTGCGCGGACGCGGCGGCCGCGACATCCTCCCGGGTGACCATCCCGGGCTTGGTCGCCGCGAGCGCGTCGAGATCGACACCGAGGCGGCGGGCCAGCAGCCGCACCGGCGGTGTCGCGCGTGCCCGGGTGGGGCCCGCCACCGGCCGTGGCGGGACAGGCTCGGCAACGCCCACGCCGCGCGGCCGGAGACGACGGCGCCGGTCCGGTGCCGCGCTCGGCCCTGTCCCCACGAGCACCAGCGGCTCATCGGCGCCAGCAGCACCGGCGGTGCTAGCGATGCCAGCGCTGTCACCGTCGTCAGCGGGCTCACCGACAATGGTGACGAGAACGCCGCCGACCTGGACCGTGGCCCCTTCCTCGACGTGGATCTCGGCGATCGTGCCCGCCACCGGCGAGGGCAGCTCGACGACGGACTTGGCGGTCTCGATGTCGACCAGCGGATCGTTGACAGCGACGGTGTCTCCGGCGCGCACCCGCCAGGTGACGACTTCGGCCTCAGCCAGGCCCTCGCCGACGTCGGGCAGCCGAAATGCGGTCCTCGTGCTCATGCGACGTCCCCGAAGTGCAGGGCGCGGTCGACCGCGTCGAGAATCCGGTCGACGTCGGGGAGAAAGTCGTCCTCGACGCGGGCCGGCGGGTAGGGCAGGTTGTAGGCGCCGACCCGCAGCACCGGCGATTCCAGCTCGTGGAAGCAGGCCTCGGTGACGGCGGCGGCGATCTCCGCGCCGATCCCGGCGAACGTCGACGCCTCGTGCACCACGACCATCCGCCCGGTCCGTCGTGCCGCCTCGCGCAGCGCCGGGAGGTCGAGCGGGGAGATCGACCGCAGGTCGATCACTCCGAGCGAGAACCCGTCCTCGCGGGCGGCCTCGGCCGCCCTAAGAGCGGTAGCGACGGTAGGCCCGTGCGCGACGAGCGTGCAGTCGTCACCCTCGCGCAGGACGCGCGCCTTGTGCAGCTCGAGGCCGGGCTCGTCGGCGACCTCGCTCTTGTCCCAGTACCGGCGCTTCGGCTCGTAGAAGACCACGGGATCGTTGCAGCGCAGCGCCTGCTGGATCATGTGGAACGCGTCGTGCGGGCTCGCGCAGGACACGACCCGCAGGCCGGCTGTGTGCGCGAAGTAGGCCTCGTTCGACTCGCTGTGGTGCTCGACGGCGCCGATCCCGCCGCCGGCCGGGATCCGGACGACGACCGGCAGCGCGATGCGCCCGCCCGAGCGGGCCCGCATCTTCGCGAGCTGGCTGACGATCTGGTCGAACGCCGGATACACGAACCCGTCGAACTGGATCTCCACCGCGGGCCGGTAGCCGCGCAACGCCAGCCCGATCGCGGTGCCGACGATCGCCGATTCGGCGAGCGGGGTGTCCACCACGCGTGCCGTGCCGAAGTCCTTCTGCAGGCCGTCGGTCACCCGGAAGACACCGCCGAGCGTGCCGATGTCCTCTCCCATCACGACGACCCGCTCGTCGTCCTCCATCGCTTTGCGCAGCCCGGCATTGATCGCCTGGGCGAGGGTCATGACGGTCATTCAGCGGCCCGCCTCGAGCGCGTCGCGGTGGCGCAGGTAGTCGTGCCGCTCCTGGTCGAGCGCGTCGTGCGGCTCGGCGTAGACGGTGCCGAACAGGTCAGCCAGCCCCGGCCCGGTCAGCCCGCGGCAGGCCTTACGCACCTCGTCCCCGAACGCCGCGAGCTCGTCCTGCAGCTGGTCGAACCACGAGTCCGGGGTACCGAGCGCGCGCAGCAGAGCGTCCGACCGGGCGAGCGGATCACGGCCCTGCCACAGCTCCACCTCCGCCTGGGTGCGGTAGCGGCCCGGGTCGTCGGAGCTGCTGTGCCCGGCGAGACGGTAGGTCTCGGCCTCGATCAGGGCCGGCCCGTCCCCGGCGCGGACCCGGGCGGCCGCCTCGCCGGTCACGGCGAGCACCGCGAGCACGTCGTTGCCGTCGACGTGATAGGTGCGCAGGCCGAACCCTGCCGCGCGGCGGTGCACGGGCGTGCGCATCTGGGTCGTTGTCGGGGTGGAGATCGCCCACTGGTTGTTCTGGCAGAAGAACAGGATCGGCAGGCCGGCGGCGGCGGCCCAGTTCAACGCCTCGTTGACGTCCCCCTGGCTCGCCGCGCCGTCCCCGAAGTAGGTCACCACGATCTCGTCGGTGCCCTCCATCGCGGCACCGGCCGCGTAGCCGGTGGCGTGCAGCGTCTGGGTGCCGAGCACGAGCGAGTAGATGTGGAAGCGGTGCGCGGTGGGGTCCCAGCCGGCGTGCCGGTGGCCGCGCCACTGCGTGAGCAGCTCGGCGGGTGTGATGCCCCGGCACAGCGCGGCGGCGTGCTCACGGTAGCTGGGGAACACCATGTCGCTGTCCCGCACCGCCCGTATCGAACCGACCTGTGCGGCTTCCTGGCCCCAGCTCATCAGCCAGAGGCTCACCTCGCCCTGGCGCTGCAGGGCGAGGGCGGCGTGGTCGAGGCAGCGGGCGCGGGCCATGTCGCGATGCAGCTCGCGGACCAGATCGGGGTCGATGTCGGCGGCTCGCCCGAGGTCGGTCAGAGTGCCGTCCGGAGCCACCAGCCGCAGGGGTGATGCGGGGTAGCCGGGGGCGACCGCGTCGGAACAAGCCGACGCGATCAGCGAAACCGTCATGATGCTCCTCAGCCTGTATCCTACAGAAACAGTGGTCGGCTTGTGTTCTGTGTCTTGACAATCCGCGTGTCGTCGCATAAAGAACGGCCGCCGTCTGGACTGTCGGGTTTGTGCATGAACTCGAGAGAACAGCGGCGGCCGCATGGACAGCATAGACGACATCACCCCGGACGGCTGGCAGGCCGGCTTCGAGGAGATGCTCGCGAGAATCGCGGACCGCTTCTCCACCGGAACAGTCCGACAACAGGCACGATCATACCTGGCTGGCCTCCTATCCACCATGGAACGGAAGAACAGCCGGTCGATCGCCGAATATACCGGCGCACCCGGCCCCCATCGGATCCAGCGGCTCCTGAACACCTACCCGTGGGACTCCGACCTGGTACGGGACATCCTCCGCGACTACGTCGCCGAACACCTCGGGAACCGGAAGGAATACTGGTCGCGGGCGAAACAGGATTCATCAAGAAGGGAAAAGCGACTCCTCGCGGTGCACCGGAAACTGTGTTCATCCGATCACCAGGAGTTGTGGCCAGTGGTGGCCCAGTGCAGCCGCGAGCCTGGTCGGGTGGCCCGGGGGATCGCACCCCCGGGCTCCCACAGAACGGAGCGTGAACCTCTCGGTTCACTCCGCTCTTCTCACCGTGGTCCGGTCGGCATGGATGCCCAGGCCCAGTGCGCGAACAGTCCGGGCTCTCGATCGAGGATCCCGGTCCACCATGCTCTGAACCGCTTGAACGGGCGTAGCCGTCTGTACTTCTTGCCAGCCCACCGCATCAGGTAGGTGTTGATGCGTTGCAGGAGGGGGGACATCTGCGACCGGTAGAACCGGCCGTAGTAGTTCATCCAGCCCGCCACGACCGGGTTGATCAGTGTGGCGAGCTCGCTCAGGTCGTGTCTGGTTCGCGTGTGGATCCGCCATCGGCGGACCCGCTGGCTCATCTTCTTCAACGCCTCGGGGCTGACCGCGGGCTGGAAGCCCACGAACATCGTCCCGTCGGCTCTCCTGGCGCCCCTGGGCCGGAAGGTGTACCCCAGGAACGTGAACGAGGTGTGCTCGTGCGAGCCACGCCGCCTGCCGTCCTTGCAGTACACGATTTTGGTCTTGGTCGGGTGCAGCCGCAGCCCGACCTCGGCCATCCGGCTGGTGAGCGCAGCCAGCACCACGCGGGCCTCCTGTTCCGACGCGCAGTGCACGATCGCGTCGTCCGCATATCGCTCGAACTGCACACCTGGGAAATTCCGGGCCAGGAACAGGTCGAACGCGTAGTGCATGAACAGGTTGGCGAGGACGGGTGATATCGCCGACCCCTGCGGGGTCCCGCGTTCCCGCCTTGCCAGGGTCCCGTCGGGCAGCTGCAGCGGGGCGGCAAGCCACCGCCGAACGTAGAGCAGCACCCATGTCCGGTCGGTGGTGATGTTGGCCTCGACCGCCTTGACCATGAGGTCCCACGGCACGCTGTCGAAGAAGTCCTGGACATCGAGATCGATGACCCAGTCCTTCTTCCAGCACCGTTGCCGGCACCTGGCCACGGCATCCAGCGCACCGCGCCGACGCCGGTACCCGTAGGAGTCTCCATGAAAGATCGACTCCGTGCGGGCTTCCAACGCCATCGCGGCCACCGTCTGCGCCACCCGGTCGGCGACCGTGGGCACGCCGAGAACTCTCGTGCCCCCAGCCGCCTTGGGTATCTCCACCGCCATCACCGGAGGCGGAAAGTAGGTCCCCGACGACATCCGATTCCAGATCTTGTAGAGATTGTTCCTCAGATCGGACTCGAACGTGGCCAGGGACTGCCCGTCCACCCCGGCGGCACCCTTGTTGGCCCTCACACGCCTATACGCCTCCCACACCAGCTGCTTCGATATCTGAAACGACTTGCCTTCCGGACCTGACCTGCCCACACGTCTCCTCCCGGCAACGCCGGTTGCTCGCGCAAACAAACCCATCGATGAGCCGGCCCCTTCGCATCCACCCCGATTACCAGGGCTTCCTCGCTACTACGAGCCGGTCCGCCAGCAGACGCCGCGACGGTACTCAACGCCTTACGGTTCCTGCCGCTTGGCGCGCTCCCTCTCGCCCGTCCACCCCGCAGGGCGGGCGTGCAGTATCGGCATCCGCCTTCCCATGTTCCACGTGAAAGCCGCAGACCAGGCTCGCGCCGCCTCCATGCCGGGCACCACCTGGCCAGTACACGGGCTCCCGCCAGGCTCGTCCTGAAGCAACCCCAAGCGCCCCAGTCGGGTGGCCCGGAGGAATCTCACCCCCGGGCTCCCA
>NZ_CEVIVD010000088.1:21256-23146 GCF_982290655.1 Protofrankia sp. CiP1_Cm_nod3 | reverse complement strand
CAACGGGGGGCGAGCTTGCACTCACCCACCTCGAGTGCTAAACAGGAGCTGGCACTCACCCGCTTCGAGTGCCAGGGCTGAGCGACGAGGCCACCAGGCCGTCCGTCGCGGGCGTCGTCTTGGCCAGGCCATTGAACAGCCATTCCCCTGGGAGGACCACGACACCATGCCGAAGATCATTGCCTTCGATGAGGAGGCACGGCGCGGCCTGGAGCGCGGCATGAACCAGTTGGCCGACGCCGTGAAGGTCACACTCGGCCCGAAGGGCCGCAACGTCGTTCTGGAGAAGAAGTGGGGCGTCCCCACGATCACCAACGACGGTGTGAGCATCGCCAAGGAGATCGAGCTCGAGGACCCGTACGAGAAGATCGGTGCGGAGCTCGTCAAGGAAGTAGCGAAGAAGACCAACGACGTCGCCGGTGACGGCACCACCACCGCGACGATCCTCGCCCAGGCACTGGTCCGCGAGGGTCTGCGCAACGTGGCGGCCGGCGCCAACCCGCTGGGCCTGAAGAAGGGCATCGAGGTCGCGGTCGAGCGCGTCTCCGAGGAGCTCTCCAAGCAGGCCAAGGAGGTCGAGACCAAGGAGCAGATCGCCTCCACGGCGTCCATCTCCGCGGGCGACCCCGCGATCGGCGCGCTCATCGCCGAGGCACTGGACAAGGTCGGCAAGGAAGGCGTCGTCACCGTCGAGGAGAGCAACACCTTCGGCCTCGAGCTCGAGCTCACCGAGGGTATGCGCTTCGACAAGGGCTACATCTCGCCGTACTTCGTCACCGACGCCGACCGCCAGGAAGCCGTCCTCGACGACCCGTACATCCTCATCGTCAACAGCAAGATCTCGGCGGTCAAGGACCTGCTCCCGCTGCTGGAGAAGGTCATGCAGGCCGGCAAGCCGCTGGCGATCATCGCCGAGGACGTCGAGGGCGAGGCCCTGGCCACCCTGGTCGTCAACAAGATCCGTGGCACCTTCAAGAGCGTCGCGGTGAAGGCCCCCGGCTTCGGCGACCGCCGCAAGGCCCTGCTCGGTGACATCGCCATCCTCACCGGTGGCCAGGTCATCTCCGAGGACGTCGGCCTGAAGCTGGAGAGCACCACGGTCGACCTGCTCGGCAAGGCCCGCAAGTTCGTCGTCACCAAGGACGAGACCACGATCGTCGAGGGCGCCGGCGACCCCGACCAGATCGCCGGCCGGGTCAACCAGATCCGCGCCGAGATCGAGAAGTCGGACTCCGACTACGACCGCGAGAAGCTGCAGGAGCGGCTGGCCAAGCTCGCCGGCGGTGTCGCGGTCATCAAGGTCGGTGCCGCCACCGAGGTCGAGCTCAAGGAGAAGAAGCACCGCATCGAGGACGCCGTCTCGAACGCGAAGGCCGCGGTCGAGGAGGGCATCGTCGCCGGTGGTGGCGTCGCGCTGCTCCAGGCGTCGGTCACCGCCTTCGAGAAGCTCGACCTCTCTGGTGACGAGGCCACCGGGGCGAACATCGTCCGCCTCGCCCTGGAGGCGCCGATCAAGCAGATCGCCTACAACAGCGGCCTTGAGGGCGGCGTCGTGGTCGACAAGGTCCGCCACCTGCCCGCCGGCCATGGCCTGAACGCGGCCACCGGCGAGTACGTCGACCTGATCGGCACCGGCATCATCGACCCGGCCAAGGTCACCCGTTCGGCGCTGCAGAACGCCGCGTCGATCGCCGGGCTGTTCCTCACCACCGAGGCCGTCATCGCCGACAAGCCGGAGAAGAACCCGGCCCCGGCCGTGCCCGGCGGCGGCGGCGACCTCGACTTCTGAGGCCCATCGCCTGCATTTCACGCAAAAAGGATAAAAAGGGGCGGTCCCAACGGCGGGGCCGCCCCTTTGCCATGCCCGCGTCATACCTACGTCATACCTAC
>NZ_CEVIVD010000088.1:17154-20956 GCF_982290655.1 Protofrankia sp. CiP1_Cm_nod3 | reverse complement strand
CGCCTGCGCCGCGGGTGTCATCCGTCGTGTATGCGATGTCAACGGCGGTTGCGGCGGTTTGTCGAGCATGTCGGGCATACTCTCGTGAAGCGCCGGTTCCGGTGGGATTACCGCCACCATGGGCGCGCGGTGGGCCGCGGACAGCACCATGACCGGGAGTGTGTACGAGATGACCCAGACCACGCCGCCGGCCGGCTGGTACGCCGACCCGTCCGGCCAGCACGGCTTCCGCTACTGGGACGGCACCACCTGGACCGACCAGGTCAGCGACACGCCATCGGGGCAGCCAGGATCACCGGGCAAGGCGGCACCCACGCAGGGCTGGGGAACTCCACAGGGCTATCAGAACGCGCCGGTACAGACCAGCTACACACCGGACCGCATCCAGCGCCAGCTTTCCGAGCAGGCGGGCGTGCGACCCGTCCACGGCGGTGGCGGGACGCTTTTCACCGAACCGGTCCTGGTGGTCAACCAGAAGACCAAGCTCATCGAACTGACGAACGAATACGCCGTGTTCGACCAGGCCGGCAACCAGATCGGTTCGGTTGTCGAGATCGGCCAGAGCGCGTTGAAGAAAGCGGTGCGGTTCGTAAGCTCGCTCGACCAGTTCTTCACCCACCGGCTTGAGGTGCGCGACAGCGCCGGCGTGGCCCATCTGGTCCTCACCCGGCCGGCGAAGGTCTTCAGGTCACGTGTGATCGTCACCCGGCCGGACGGCTTCGAGATCGGCCAGATCGTCCAGCAGAACATCTTCGGTAAGATCCGTTTCGCGCTGGAGACCGGCGGGACGCCCATCGGGATGATCAAAACGGAGAACTGGCGGGCGTGGAACTTCTCGATCGTCGACCACAGCGGCACCGAGATCGCCCGGGTGACGAAGACCTGGGAGGGGCTGGCCCGCACCCTGTTCACCACCGCTGACAACTACGTCGTCCAGATCCACCGTCCGCTGACGGATCCGCTGCGCGGCCTGGTGGTCGCCTCCGCGCTCACCATAGACACCGCGCTCAAGCAGGACTCCCGCGGCCTCGGCTGACAGCGCCCCGGCGAAGAACATTTAGACAGTCTCCGGGTCACAAGGCACCATTACTGGCGTGCCCGCTCCCGGCTCCGCGACACGGTCGCTCCGTCCCGTCCTGACGCTGCCCGCCCCGCCGCTCACCGTGACGGACCTCGACGAGCTCGCGCTCGACCCGCGCTTCGAGCTCGTCGACGGGATGTTCGTGATCCGCCCGTGGCCGACGCCGCTGGAGGCCCGGGTGACCAAACGCCTGGTCCGGCTGCTCGTCGAGGCCACCCCGGCCGACATGCGCGTCCACACCCGTGACGTCAGCGTCCGGATCGAGCCGCGCAGCGAGGTCGTCCCCGACATCGTCGTGGCCGCGGCCGGTGACGACGACGACCGCCCGCAACGGATCACCAGCCTGCCGCTGCTGGTCGTCGAGGTCGCCGAGGCCGGCAGCCGCCGCTACGACCGGACGCTCAAGTTCGACCTCTACCGGGACCACGGCGTGCCCGACTGCTGGCTCGTCGACCCGGACGGCCCGCGGGTCGACGCCTACCGGCTCGTCGACGGCGCCTACATACCGCTGGGATCCGCGACCGGGGACGAGGAGCTGACGGTGACCACACCGGTACCCTGCACGATCATTCCGTCCACCCTCGTGGACCCACCAAACCCGGAGTGACCGTCGCCCGGCCGTTCGGGGCCGAACGGCCGGGCCTGGCTGGACGGCTACGCGGGGTCGGGGATGTCGTCGGCGTCCACGATCGTGTAGACGTAGCCCTGCTCGGTGAGGAAGCGCTGGCGGTGCGCGGCGTACTCCTGGTCGATCGTGTCCCGGGAGACCACGGTGTAGAAGTGCGCGCCCCGGCCGTCGGCCTTCGGGCGCAGCACCCGCCCGAGCCGCTGCGCCTCCTCCTGACGTGAGCCGAACGTGCCGCTGACCTGGATGGCGACCGCCGCCTCCGGAAGATCAATCGACACGTTCGCGACCTTGGAGACGACCAGCGTGCTGATCTCCCCCGACCGGAACGCCTCGAACAGGCGTTCGCGCTCCCGGTTGCGGGTCGACCCCTGGATGACCGGGGCGTCAAGCAGCTCGCCGAGCTGGTCGAGCTGGTCGAGGTAGGCGCCGATGACGAGCACCTGGTCGTCGGCGTGCCGCTGCACCAGCCGGCGTACCACCGCCCGTTTGCTGTAGGCGGTGGCGCACATGCGGTAACGTTCCTCGGCCTCGGCGACGGCGTAGGCCATCCGCTCGTCCTCGGTGAGGGTCACCCGCACCTCGGTGCACTCGGCCGGCGCGATCCAGCCCTGGGCCTCGATCTCGCGCCAGGGGGCGTCGTAGCGCTTGGGGCCGATCAGCGAGAAGACGTCGCCCTCCCGGCCGTCCTCGCGCACCAGGGTCGCGGTCAGGCCAAGCCGGCGGCGGGACTGGATGTCGGCGGTCATCCGGAAGACCGGCGCCGGCAGCAGGTGCACCTCGTCGTAGACGATCAGCCCCCAGTCGCGGGCGCCGAACAGCTCCAGGTGCAGGTACTCGCCCTTGCGGCGGGCCGTCATCACCTGGTAGGTGGCGATGGTGACCGGACGGATCTCCTTGCGCTCGCCGGAGTACTCGCCGATCTCCTCCTCGGTGAGCGACGTGCGCTTGAGCAGCTCCGACCGCCACTGGCGGCCGGCGACGGTGTTGGTGACCAGGATCAGGGTGGTGGCGCGGGCGTGCGCCATGGCGGCGGCGCCGACGATGGTCTTGCCGGCGCCGCTGGGCAGCACCACCACGCCCGAGCCGCCCTCCCAGAAACCCGCCACCGCGCCCTTCTGGTAGCTGCGCAGCTCCCAGCCGTCCTGACGCAGCTCGATCGGGTGCGCCTCACCGTCGACGTAACCGGCCAGGTCCTCGGCCGGCCAGCCGATCTTCAGCAGCGCCTGCTTGAGCCGCCCCCGCTCGGACGGGTGCACCGCGACGCAGTCGTCGTCGAGGCGCTGCCCGAGCATCGGCGCGACCTTCTTCGACCGGACGACCTCGGTGAGCACCGCGCGGTCGACGGTGCGCAGCACCAGCCCGTGCACCGGGTCGTTCTCCAGCCGCAGCCGGCCGTAGCGGTCCATGGTGTCGGCGATGTCGACGAGCAGCGCGTGCGGAACGGCGTAGCGGGAGAACCGGACGAGCGCGTCGACGACCTGTTCGGCGTCGTGGCCGGCGGCCCGGGCGTTCCACAGCGCCAACGGGGTGATCCGGTAGGTGTGTATGTGCTCGGGTGAACGTTCCAGCTCCGCGAACGGCGCGATCACGGCCCGCGCGTTGCCGGCCAGCGGGTGATCGACTTCCAGTAGCAGGGTCTTGTCCGACTGGACGATCAACGGGCCGTCGGGCACGTCTCACCACCCTTCCGAGGTTTCCGAGGCTTCCGGGATTTCCGAGGTTCCCAGGGCTCCCGGAGTGCCCGCGGCGTCCGAGGGCTTCCAGGACGACGATGTCACGGCGCCGCGTCAGGCGGACCGGCAGCCGGACCAGACCGGCCGGCAAGCGGGCACCGAGCGCGTCCGCCGATTCTCGCATGCTCGTCGCCGGCCCCGGGGCGGGGCCGTCGTCACCGCCCGCGGCGGGCGCTGTCCGGGCGGTCCGGCCGCGCAGCGGCCCGGCCGCCGGCATCCGGTCATCGGGAGACTCCGGTGGCCACCGGGAAGCGGGGCGGGCCTGGCCGCTGTCAGGGCAGACCGGAAATGTCCTCCGCGTCAGCCGTCCGTGGATGCGCCTGGTCGGGCACGGCCGTCGGCACGCCGGCGGCGTCCATA
>NZ_CEVIVD010000088.1:12109-16842 GCF_982290655.1 Protofrankia sp. CiP1_Cm_nod3 | reverse complement strand
CGACAGTGTCCACGGCGACCGGGCTCACGGCCGCCGGCCCGACGCCGAGACCGGCTCGGGGGGCGGAAGCGGCCCTGAAACCGCCCATCCCGCCCGGCTCGTAGAGCCAGGGGTAGCCATTGATCTCGCTGCCCGTGAGCGCGTCCTCCACATCGAGGACGCCGGTCACACGGTGTAACGCAAACCGCCGGGTCGAGGTGGTGCGCTGATCCCAGGCCGTGACCCAGCCGCCCTCGACGGTCAGCGGGCGGACCACCTGGTCACGGGGCGTCCCCTGCTGGTCGACGTATCCGAGCAGCACCCGGCGGCCCGCGCGGGCCGCCCCCTGCAGCGTCACCAGGATCAACGGCGCGGACCGGACCATCCCGTCGGCCCCGTCAGCCCCCGTGGCCAGCGAGCCGGCCGCGGCGGCGGCTGCCCGCGCCGTGCGGGCGCCCTCGTCCCCGCGGCGGATCATCCGCACCATGTCGCGCAGCTGCTCGTCACGGCCGCCCCGCGCCTGGGCACCGCCCGGCGGCCGCGGCCGGCCCGGTGTGCGGTGCGCCTCCGGCCGGCTGAGCACCACCCGCCCGTCGGGGCCCTCCCCCACCGGGGAGAAACCGGCGGCGCGCAGCCCGTCCAGCAGCTTGGGCATGGGCAGCGCGCTGATCACCACCGTCGGCGCGATCCGGCGCAGCCCCAGCGCCTGGGTCCGCCGGGAGGCGACCACCTCGGAGAGGACGGCGGTGTCGTCACAGCGCAGGTAGGACGCGGCCGGCCCCGCCCGCAGCCGCCCGTGCCGGCGAGCGACGTCGTCCACCAGGTAGTCCAGCGTCTGCGGTACGCCCCCGCGGGCCACCCGGGTGAGAAAGCCGCGGATGTCCTCGACGGTCCGCCCGGCGTCCAGCGCCCGCCGCAGGGACGACTCGGAGAACCGGTGGACCGTGGCCGCGCCCGCGGACTCGACGTCGGCCATCTGCGCCAGCTCGGCGGCGATCTCCGGCACCAGCGGGCCCGGCGCCACCGCGGTGAGGTCGGCCTGCACGAACAGCTCGCTGACCGGCTCGGGCAGCATCGGGCCGAGCGCCGCCGCCAGCTCGGAGCGGCTCACCCCCGCCCCGGCCTCGCCGCGGACCAGCGCCCACCCGGCGGCCGACAGCGCGCCCCGGCCGGTGAGGCCCAGCAGCTCCGCCTCGGCGAAGACCCAGTCGACCATCCTGTCCAGCAACGGCCCGCCGCGCCGTGGCATCCGCCAGGCGAGCAGTTCCCGCACCGAGGCGGGGGTGAGGCGCGAGCCCGCGGGGCGCGGCGGCGAACGCGTCCAGCACGAGACGGCGCAGCTCCGGCGCGCTGCGCCGCCGCAGCTCCAGCGACAGCGCCGCGAGCTGGCGGCCCTTGTCGTCCCGCTCCCCCACCAGGCCGGGGACGTCCGGGGTGTGCAGCCACGCCTCGGCCAGGACGGCCCACCGCATGGCCGGGGTCTCCACGGACCACCGGTCGTAGGCCGTCGTGGGCATGATCTGGGTGTCCGTCCCGGTGGAGCCGTCGACCAGCCCGGCCGCGTAGGCGGTCTCGACGACCACCGCCGCCACCGTCTCGGTGACGTCGAGCAGCTTCGCGGTGGCGCGGAAGTCCCGGACGCTGAGACCGCCGGTGCGCAGCGGGGTGGGCGGGGCCTCTCCCCACGCCTCGAGCAGGGCCGTCACCAGGCGGATCAGCGTGCCGGCGGCAAGCGCGGCGGCGCCGTCGACCTGGCCGAGATCGATCTGCCGGCCGGTGAGCGCGGGCGGGTCGACGTGCAGCGTCCCCGCCGGCCGGTCGCCGCGCAGGGCCAGGCCCACCTCCCGGGGGAGCTCGACCGTCTCCTCGTCGACACCGACGAGCAGGCCGCGCGCGAGCAGTTCCTCCACCGGAGTACGGGCGTCGGAGGCGGCGAGCAGGCGCCCGGCGTCGCCGGTGTGCCCCAGCGCCGGCCCGGCGGCGAGCCGGTCGAGGATCTGGCGGGCCCGCGGGCCGCACTCCTCGACCAGCCTGGACACCCGCTCCCGCCCGGCCAGCACGGCGGCCAGCTCGTCGAGCAGGGCCGAGCGGGTGGCCGCGCCCCGGTCCCGGCGCGGGTCGACGCCGACCGCGGCGGCGAGCCGGGCCAGCTGGGTGTGCCGATGGCCGCCCAGGCACGCGCGCAACGGCCGGCCGAACCCGAGCGGACGCTCGCCCAGCAGGTCACGGACCATGCCGACGAGCACGACGGCCGCGTCGTCCCCCCACACCAGCCCGCGTTCGCGCAGCGTCGCCAGGGCCGCTGTCACGTCCGCGCCCCCGCAGAACGTCGACAGCTCCGCCGCGCTCACCGCGGGTGGGAGCAGTGTCAACGCCTCGCAGACCTCGAGGGTGAAGACGTCGAGCCGCTCGAGCGCGCGGGTGACGCTCACCCGGATCTCCAGCCGGGCACCGAGGACGTCGAAGTCGGGCGGGGGCGGGGTGGCCAGATCCGGCCGCAGGGTGAGCAGCCGGGCCAGCGCGTCATCCCGCAGGCCGCGCAGCCACCCGGCCAGGGTGGTGGGCACGTCGGAGCCGTCCGCCGGTGTGGACACCTTCACAACGGTATCCGGCCGCGTGGGAGGCCCGACACGCCCTATCGTCCATCATCAAGATCGAATTCGTCGCTCACGGCCACCGGGACCCGACCCACGCCGACCTGGGCCGTGCCGACCTGGTCGAGCACCCAGCCGCCGCTGACGTTCCAGCGCAGCACGGCAACGGCCGGGTCGAGATCGTGCTCACGCGGCCGGAGCGCGACGAACGCCCAGTCGGGCGAGCCGGTGGAGATCCTGATGGAGTCCACCTGGAGGCGGCCGCGGAGGACGGCGGCGACCAGCGGGCTGGCGAAGACCGCCCGGGCGATCGCGTCGACCTCCTCCGCGGTCGGCTCCCGGCCCGGCGGGGCAGGGGCGGCCAGGGCCGATGCTCTGACGCGGGGATCCTCGGCCGCGGAGGCGTCCGCGGCACGACCGGCCGCCGGACGGATGACACGTGGGCCGTTGCTGTGTGGACGCGTGGAATATGGACGCACGCGAAGCCTCCTGCCGCGGATGACAGGCCGGGACGCCACCCGACCAACATCACGCCAAGTCGCACATGTTGTGACAGAGCGCGACAGACCTGTCTATGCAGATTCACATGCAGGAAGCCCCGAGCGCAAGAGCCCGGAAGTGAATTCCTCGCACAACAACCATCACAATGACCAACTGCAAAACAGCGGCTAGCGTAGATGGACTATTTGGGAGCTACACCCCATTTTATCAACATCTCGCATGGTAACAGAAAATCAGGCAACAATGAAACACTACCATCCGACATATTTATCAATATACGGACAAGTCGCCAGCTGGCAGCAACGATCATCGAAACCCGGCCAGCGGCACCGGGAACATCGACGATCAGCGGAACCTGTCGACGCTCTCGACGAGGAACGCCAGATTATGGCCACGGGCCCAGCCGCTGATCCGTGACTGCACGCTGACCGAGCCCGGCACCGCGACAGCCTGCCCGACGGAGAACCCGACGACCATGACAGCGATCACCAGCAGCAGGCCCAGCAGGCTCACGGCCGGACGCGCACGCGAGGGACGGCGCCGCGCGGACGCGGCACCCGGCCGGGCCCGCGCGTCAGCGGTGGCGTCGAAGCCGGAGTCGGTATCAGCGTCGGAATCGGTGCCAGAGGCGGCGTCGGCGGCGGTGGCGGCACGGACCGGGCCGGAACCACCCCTGGCGGGAGCGGCGTCCACCCGGGCGCGCCCGGTACGCGCCTGAGCGGGACGACCAGCGGCGCCGGAACGGCCCTCCTCGCCGGGAAGCCTGGTGAACCGATCGGTGGCCTCGATGTCGTCCGCGCTGGAGACGGCCTCGGCCGGGCCGCCCCATCCAGCCGACGGCCCGCGCTCCCCTGCCCGCTGACCGGCCCCGGCCGATACCCGGTCCCCGGACGGGCGAGCATCATGATCATGATGCCGTTGGCCCGCCGGGCGGGCCCGGTCACCGGCGGCCGGCCCGCGCGCGCCAGCCGCGCCAGCCGCGCCAGCCGCGCCAGCTGGCCCGGCGGTCGGCCACGCCCGGGCATCGGGCCGGCCGTGCGGCGCGGACTGGGAGCGCGTGGGCCGGGGAGTGCCCCGCCCGGAGTCGGGCGGGGGCATCGGCGACCGCGGCTGCGCGGCCGGCGGCATGCCGGCGGCCACGGACGACCGGGGCGGAACAGGTCCGGATGAGCCGACCGGTTCCGCCCCGGCGGGGCCAGGACGCCCCGCACCCGGCTGGCGGAGCGCGGCAGGAGCAGGCGTGGGCCGGACGCTGTCCCGCCCACGCTCCGGGAACGGGCTGTATCCCTGCGTGGGCGCTCCGGTGTAGAGCGGCGCTCCCCGCTCCGCATCGGTGCCGGTGCCCGGTGCCCGGCCCCGGGCGGCCGGGTCCGCGCCGCGAGGACGCGCGCCCTGGTCCGCGCCCTGGTCCGCGCCCTGGTCGGGGAATCCCCGCTCGGCGGGACGCTGCACGACGGTGGTCATGTCAAGCGGATCAGGGCCACCGGGCCCGCGGGCCCCCCAGCGGCCGGGATGGCCCTCGGCTCGACGGGCATCGCCGGCAGCCGGCCCGGACCCGTGCCGCGCCGGTGCGGGCGGAGCGGAACCATTCCCCCCCAGATGTCCGTTGGCAACCGGTGAGGGAGCGGGACCAGCGTCCATACCCGGTGCGCTGCCACC
>NZ_CEVIVD010000088.1:9348-11447 GCF_982290655.1 Protofrankia sp. CiP1_Cm_nod3 | reverse complement strand
CCCGGACCGGGGGCCGCCGACGGGCTGGGCGCTTCTGGTGGGCTGGTTCGACAGAGTGGCGAAAGCAACCAGGCTCCTGCTCGCCGAAAGCGCCCGCATCTGGCCGAGGGCGGGCCGCTCAGGCCTGTGATCCGCCTGCTCCGCCACCGCCGCTACCGACCGGGACGGCGGCGGCCCAGCCGCCGGGTGCCGTGACGCGTCCAGCCCGGCCGCCGGGTGCCGTGACGCGTCCGGCCCGGGCCGGGACAGGCCCGCCGGCTCGTTCGGCGACCATGTCTCCTCGTCGTCACCATCCGCGATTTCACGCGTCTCCCCCCGCGAGCCCACTAGAGGATCACCTCGTCGGCCGCCCCGGGAGTCGGGGCCTCCTCGGACCACGCGAGTATCCTCCGGTCAGGTTCGCACGGCGGCGGTTGTGCCGATGTCGTCGAAACAACGATATTAAGCGTATCCGCCACAGGTTTCCGCGACGCAACTCGCCTGGATCCGCACGGTCATATGATGACGTTGCGTGATCGAATCGTACTCGCATCCCGACACTCGGCGAACCGGCACCGCGGCTCCCCGACCACGGTCACAGCCCTTCCCAGCACGTGCTTCCCCCACCGGCATCCGGTCAGAGCGCCCCGTCGGTGGACGGGTCACCCCCGGTGCGGATGACGCCCGGTGGAGGTACCGCGAGGACGAGGGGAGCGGGCGGGATGGAAGACCCAGGCCCGCATCAGCACGAACCGCACCACCGTGGCCAGCACACCGCTGAGCAGCACGGTGACGATCTCGACAAGAACCCCGGACGACGACCAGAGCGCGTGCAGCAGCCCGAGGCCGGCGGAGGACGCCGCGAGCCCCAGCACGAACACCACCCCGGACTCGGCGAACTGGCGCAGCGCCCCCTCGCCACCCACCTGCCCGAACGTCAGGCGCCGGTTGGCCCAGGTGTTGCCCACCGCCGTGCCGAGCAGCGCGACGGAGTTGGCTGCGAAGGACGGCACCCCGCCCTCGCGCAGCAGCGCGTAGGCGACAACGTAGGCGAGGGTCGAACACACCCCGATCGCCGCGAACGTCCTGAGCTGGCGGCCCATGTCACGAGGCAGCCGCGCGGCCCGGACCTGTGGTGGCAGCTCCACCCCGGCCCGGCCGGCGAGGATGCGGCGCGCGACCCGGATCATTCCGCGGATGTCCTCCATCGCGGTCGCCACGACGTCGACCCGCGAGTCCGGGTCATCGGTCCAGTCCACCGGCACCTCGTGGATGCGCAGGCCGTTGCGTTCGGCCAGCAGCAGCAGTTCGGTGTCGAAGAACCAGTGGTCGTTCTCGACGGCGGGCAGCAGCGCGCGGGCCACGTCCGCCCGCACGGCCTTGAACCCGCACTGGGCGTCCCGGAAGGAGGTGTGGAAGGCCACCCGCAGCATCGAGTTGTAGCAACGCGAGATGATCTCCCGCTTCGGCCCGCGGACGACCCGGGAGCCGCGGACGAGCCGGGAGCCGATCGCGACGTCCGAATGGCCTGACAGCAGGGGCGCGACCAGGGGCAGGAACGCCTCCAGCCCACTGGAGAGATCGACGTCCATGTAGGCCACGACGTCGGCGTCCGAGGACGACCAGGCCGCCCGCAGAGCCCGGCCGCGGCCCTTGGCCTCCAGCCGCGTCACACGGACCCGGCCGAGCTCGTCGGCCAGGCGCCGCGCGACGAGCGGGGTCGCGTCGGTGCTGGCGTTGTCGGCGATCGTGATACGCCAGCCGAAGGGGAAGCGGCGGGTCAGGTAGTCGTACAGCCGGCGGATGCTGCCGTCGAGGGCCTCCTGCTCGTTGTAGACGGGGACGACCACCTCGACGAGTGGCTGCGGGCGCCACCGCGCCGGCGGCGTCCCGCACGGCCGTGGCACCACCGTGGCCCGGCCGGCGGACACGGCCCGGCCGTCGGCTCCGAACACGCCCTGTGACGGGATCGTCCGCGAACCGTCGGGCCGGGCTCCCGCCAGGACGCCGGCGCTCCCGGGAGCGTCGAGCCCCGGTTCCGCGAGGACGCCGACGGGCACAGCACCGGCGGGCACAGCACCGGCGGGCACAGCACCGGCGGGCACAGCACCGGCGGGCAC
>NZ_CEVIVD010000088.1:4742-9195 GCF_982290655.1 Protofrankia sp. CiP1_Cm_nod3 | reverse complement strand
CCGGGAGCGGCGAGCCCCGGTTCCGCGAGGACGCCGACGGGAACAGCACCGGCGGGCCCGCCCCCGGCGGACACAGCGCCGGCGGGCACAGCGCCGGCGGGCCCGGGGGGCATGGCAGCGGCGTACGCGGGGCCGGCGTGCTCCGGACCGTCGGACGCCGCCTCGGGGGGCGCCGGCGGGACGTCCGCGCGGATGACGGACGGCGCGCCGGTGGCGGGGGCTGTGGGGCTGTCTCTGTCGCCGCTCCCGGGTACCGCACATGGCGGTCCGGGCACAGCCGGGCTGACGGGGCGGTCGGCCCGAAAACGTTTCGACAGGTTCACACCTCCCAGCGTCGGCGCTCGCGGTGAGAACGGGCTGAACCGTGCCTGAGAAGCTACTGAGGGCTGTCACGGCGAATCCGGGACCCGCTACCCGGGAACGGACGCGGACGCGGACGCGGAGCGGGAAACCGGAGAACGGGACCGATGTGGAAGATGGTAAGCGGGTTCGGTCACAATACCCGTCCCGTCGCGGTTCCCGCCGCGGTGCAAGCATCCGGCATGGTGAAAACCCCCGCTACGGGGACGGGTCCCGGAAGGGGGCTCCGGGCGGACGGAACAACGGGCCGGACACGCAACAGCAGAAGAGCCACGGAAAGACACGGAAAGACACGGACGGGCGTCCGGAACGGGACGGCTATGATTGTCGACACGAGACGCCACCTGCACCGGCATCCTGACAGCGCGCATCGTTCCCTGCCGGGCCCCCGTTTTCCCACCGTGGCTCGCTGTTTCTCACCACGGTGTTCCCCTGGCGTTCCCCTGTGTTCCCCGCCACCGGCGTTCCTCACCGGCGTTCCCCGCTGCCGCGCACTCCCCGACGCCGTGTTCCCGCGCTGCCTCCCGCGGCCGTACGCTGCGTACTCTGCCGTCGTCGCCCCCGTCGGCGCGTGATCCCGGGGGTGCCGGCCGGCGGGCCGTGTCGGGCGGCGGACACCGTCCGGCACCCTGTCTCAGCCGACTGTTGTCTGTACTTCAGTATTCACTCAGCTTGCGAGGGGAAGGTTCGTACCATGAGCACGCGGCCTCCCTTCGTCACCTTCGCGGACGGATCATCTTTGAACGCGCACGTATCCGACGACGGCGTCGCGGACGGCCCGGACGGCCCGGACTGGGCGGTGCCGGATGTCGACCCCTATCCCGTTGCCGACACACGGCCGGCCCGGCCGGCCGTCGGCGGTGACCCACCGCCAGGCGGCCCGGGGCAGGGCGGCCCGACCCCGCCGAACCCCACGGCGCCCTTCGCGTCCGCCGACAGGAAACAGGCTCCCGCCAGCCCCGACAGCTCACCGTGGCAGCGGCCGGCCGGCACGCCGGCCCCACCGTCGACGGCCTCGTCGTCCGGGAACGAGCCCCGGCCTCGTCCCGGCGGGCCGGGCGAGCCGTCCGGCCGGGTCTGGTGGGACACGCCGTGGAACACGCCGCGGGCGGAAGAGCAGGCCGCGGCCGGCAGCGACGGGGGGGCGTTCCCCCCGCCTGACCCGGCCCGGCCCGGCGCGAACTACCTTGGCGGGCTGCCCGGCGCCGGGAATCCCTTCCACGCGCCGCCCGCACCACCGGCCGGCCCGTACCAGGGCACCACGCGGGCCGCCGGGCCGTCGGGGCCACCGCACCGCCGCCGGCTGGCCGCCGCCGCGGTCGCGCTCGCGCTGCTCTCGGCCGGGGTGGGCGGCGGCGTGGGGGCGCTGGTGGCCGGCAACAACGACAACGGACAGACCGTGGTGTCCTCCGGCGGACTGCTGCGCAGCACCGACAACGGCTCGGGTGGCACGTCGCCGGCCGCGGTCGGCACGGTGTCGGCCGCGGCGCAGGCCATCCTCCCGAGCGTGGTCACGATCTCCGCCGCCTCCAGGAGCAACGAGGGGAGCACCGGCTCCGGGGTGATCATCCGCCAGGACGGCTACATCCTCACCAACAACCACGTGGTCTCCGACGCCGCGCGCGGCGGTTCGCTGAGCGTGAGCACGCAGGACGGCAAGGACTACAACGCGAAGATCGTCGGTGCCGACCCGAGCTCCGACCTCGCGGTCATCAAGATCGAAGAAACCGGCCTGAAGCCGGCGACCTTCGGTAACTCCGACGCGCTCGCGGTCGGCGAACTGGTGGTCGCGGTCGGCAGCCCCCTCGGCCTGAACGGCACTGTGACCTCGGGCATCGTCAGCGCCGTGCACCGGCCGGTGCGGACCGGTGACACCGACGTCCAGGACAGCAACGCGGTTCTCGACGCCATCCAGACCGACGCCCCGATCAACCCGGGCAACTCCGGCGGCCCGCTGGTCAACAGCAGGGGTGAGCTGATCGGCATCAACTCGGCGATCGCCACCGTGGGATCGGGCGGCCGTGGTTTCGGCGGCCAGCAGCAGTCCGGCAACATCGGCGTCGGGTTCGCGATCCCGGCCAACTACGCCCAGTCCATCGCCGAAGAACTGATCACCGGGGGCGCCGCGAGGCATCCGTACCTCGGGGTCAGCGCGTCCACGGCGGGCGCGGGCCCGTCCGATCCGACGGGTGAGGGCACCGGTGCCACCGTCGAGAACCTGGTGGGCGACGGGCCGGCGCAGCGGGCCGGGCTCCAGCCGGGCGATGTCATCACCAAGCTGGGGGACCGCCGGATCACCAGTGTGGACGGCCTCATCGCCGCCGTGCGCTCACATGACATCGGCAGCAAGGTGACGGTCACCTACACCCGCAACGGCCAGACGCAGACCACCGAGGTGACCCTCGCCCAGCAGCCGTCCTGATCACTCGACGCCACGGGAACGGCCGGCCGGGAGCCGCTCCCCTCCCGGCACCGGGCGGCGGCCCGAGGGCCGCTCCCGCACTGCCCTGCCACCAGCCGTCCCGCCGCCGCCGGTTCGTCGGCGGTGGCGGGACGGCGGTGGGGGGACGGCGTGGATCAGGCCTGGCGCGTTACGAGTCCGTCATGTGACAACAAAGTTTTCCCAAGGTTCCGCATGAGATGACCGGGACGTTCTACCGTAAAGAGTGATGGTGATATCACTCCGTCCGTGTCAGAGCACGGCTGCGACGGGAATCACCGATGGGGGATCCGGGAGAGTGCACTGATGGACGGCGGCATCGACCACACCACCTTCGGCGGGAGGCTGCGACCGGAGCGACCGGCAGTCGGCGCCAACGCTGACATCGACGCCGACATCGACGCCGACATCGTCATGCGGATTCGGCATGGCCAGCGGCAGGCATTCGACGATCTCTACGACCGGTACGCCGACGACGTCTTCTCCGTGTGCCTGCTGATCCTTGGCGAGCCGACCGTCGCGCACGCCGCCGCGGGCACGGCGTTCGCCCTCGTCGCCCGTAGCCGTCTCAGCCCGCTCAGCGATCCCAGCCGGCTGCACTCGTGGCTGCTGGAACTCGCCCGCGGCAGCTCACTGGCCTGGTCGGGCTCGCCGCAGGTACAGGCAGCCCCGGTACCGCACGGGATCACCCCCGAGGAGATGCTCGCCGCGACCCGGATAGTGGCGGCACCGGCATCCCTGCGGGAGGGGCTCGCGCGCACCTTCGACCGGGCCGCCGCGGCGGCCACCGCCCGCGACATCGCCGCCCGCACCCGCTACCAGGCGCTCGGCTCCGGCCACAACAGCACAGCGGTCATCCCCCGCGACGCCGTGGATGGCCCCGCCGGCCCCGTCCACGCCGCCGGCCCCGCCGGCGCTGTCGGTACCGCCTACGGCGCCGCCGTCGGTACCACCTACGACGGCGCGGCCCACGACGGCGCGGCTTACAGCGATGCGGCCTACGACAGCGTGGCCGCCCCGGGCCAGCCACCGGCCCACACCGAGCCGGCGGGCATCGACAGGACCTTGGCCATCAGCCCGGCGAGGGGCCAGAGCGCCCCGCCCGTCCCAGCCGGGCCGGGCCTGGGCGGGACGACGGGCCTGGGCAGGCCGGGCCAGGGCAAGGCGGGCGCGGTCGTGCCGCTGGCGCCCGGGTACCCCGGCGGGGAGCCTCCGGAAGCCGGATCACGCTGGCGCAGCCGGCCGGTCGCGGCGGCCGCCGCATCGCTGCTGGTCATGGCCACGGTCGGTGTCGTCGCCGTGGTCAACTGGCCCACCGCGGCGCCTGGTACCACCGCCGGCCGCCCCGGCACCGCCGTGATCACACCGAATTCGTCCGGTGAGGAGCCCGGCCGCTTCTCCCCGGATCCCTCGCCCGCGTCCGGATCGTCGGGACCGATCGGCTCCGCGGTGGGTGGTCCATCCGCCCAGCAGCCGTCCGCCCAGCGCACCGGGCCGGCCACGTCCGACTTCGGGCAGCCGGCCGGGGTGGCGCTGGTGTCGTCCCAGCTCTCCCTCGACGACGGTGCGCTCCCCCCGGCCGGCGCCACCGGCCCGGCCGCTCCACCGCCGGTCAACGCCCCACCCACGACGATCGTGGAACCACCCCAGCCG
>NZ_CEVIVD010000088.1:1751-4182 GCF_982290655.1 Protofrankia sp. CiP1_Cm_nod3 | reverse complement strand
CCGGTCACGAGTTTCCGGCCGGTTCCGGAACGGCTCCGCGTCACCCGGCCGGTTACCCGGCCGACGCGCTAACGGACCCGGTAGAAGAGGGTCGTCACATACTGGTCGAAGTCGTTGACGCGTAGCGTCAGGCGGAGCTGCCAGATGCCCGGGAGCGGGACCTGCATGCCTTCAGCGATCACATGGCCGGGCGCCACCCGGGTGAGCGGCACCGGCAGCGGGCCGACACCGGCGTCCGGTAGTGACAGCGCGGCCGACGCGTCGGCGAGCGGCTGCGCCTTCCCCGCGGGACCGAAGACATAGACGTGCAGGGTCTGCGGACCACGCCTGGTGGGGGTGATGTCCACCTGGACGGTCAGCGGCCCGGCGAAGACCGTGTCGGAGAACGGGGGGACGTACGACGTCCGCGCCGGGACGGAGTTGACCAGCACGGCCGTCACCCCGAGCACCACGGCGGCGATTCCCGCCTCGAGGACGACCCCGCGGCGCAGCCGCGCCAACGCGCCCTCGCCGATCCGGGGACGTGGCGGCGGGGCCGGCGAGAACGCGTCCCCCGACGGGCCGACGGCAACATCATTTTTTCCGCGTGCCGCCGGCGGCCCGGCTGCCCGGCCTGTCAGCAGGCCGAGGAGGGCGCGGCCACGACTCACGTGAATCCCGGCTTCCCACCGGGCCGGCGGGGCGGATCCGGCGGATCCGGAAAGCCCTGGCCCACGGTCCGCGGCCCGGACGGCCACGCCCACAGCCGTACTCCCCCGGCTGCCCCCGGCCGCTCCCACGGCGGCACCCCCGGCCTCGTTGCCGGCCTGCTCCCCGGCCTCGTTGCCGTCCCCATTGCCGGCTCTGCTGCCGGC
This sequence comes from Protofrankia sp. CiP1_Cm_nod3, assembly GCF_982290655.1. Lineage (NCBI taxonomy): Bacteria > Bacillati > Actinomycetota > Actinomycetes > Frankiales > Frankiaceae > Protofrankia > Protofrankia sp. CiP1_Cm_nod3. Next base: position 3,328 of record NZ_CEVIVD010000088.1, on the reverse strand, counting down.
CCCGTTGCCAGCCTGGTCCGCGGTGGCGTCCGCGGCCGGCACGGCGCGGGGCAGCCGGTACTGGCGCGCGATCCGGTTGTGCCCCAACCAGCCGAATCCGATCATCATCGCCACGAACCAGAGCTTCACCAGCAGCAGACGGCCGTAGGTGGTGTCCAGCGCCGAGAGCGAGCCGACCTCACGCCATGCCTGGTAGACGCCGGTCAGAACGATCACAATGACAGCAGCCATCGCGACACGTGACCACTTCGGCAGGACCTCGGCGAGTTCGGCGGCCCGGGCAGCCGGCACCTCGACGTCGTCGCCGGGAGGCTGCCGGCCGTCCCGCGAAACGCGCCGGGAGGTGGCCCACAGAAAGATCACAAGGACCGTGAGGCCGCCGCCCCAGGCCGCGACACCCAGCAGGTGCAGGGTCAGGTTGGCAGTCGCCAGCCACGCGTCGTCACCGGCGCCCGCATGCCCGGCCGCGCTCTGGGTCACCGTGGCGACAAGAGCGAGCCCCGCCAGCTCCAGCAGGGAGCGCCGGTGACCCGCCATGACCGTACGCAGCAGCGGTACCACGAGCAGCAGCGCGAGGATGCGCAGCAGCACCAGATGCCCGTATCTGCCGTGCAGGGTGGCCGACAACGCATCCCAGCGGAACAGGGCGGACAGGCCCTGACCGGCGCCGTACGGCCCCTGCAGCAGCAACAGCGCGACGGACGAGCCGAAGGTGGCCCCCCACCCCGCCCACAGCAGGCGCCGCGGGCCTGGCAGCCCCAGCCCGGCCGGCCACAGCGCCAGCAGGAACAGGCCCGCCCCGACCAGGACGGCGAGCCCGGCGAAAGCGGCGAAACGGGCGACGCCGGCCAGCACGCCCACAACCACCGAGCCACGGGCGGTCGTGGGCACCGACGCGGCCGCCGCCGCGTCCGGTGCCACTCCGACCCCGAAGAAGAAACCGCCGGAGACCGGGTGGCTGTCCGCGGAGACCACATGCCAACTGACCACGTACGTTCCGTTGTCGATCCCGGGACGGATCCCCACCACGGCCTCGTTGCCGGCCTGCCCGTGCCGCGCGGCACCGTCGTCCACCCGCTGACCGGATGCGGAGATGACCGTTATCGAGCCGGCGTTCACCGTGACCGACTCACTGAAGGTCAGCGTGACCCGCGACGGCGCGGCCGGCTGGCTCGACCCCCCGGCGGGGTCGCTGCCCTCGAGCACGGCATGCGCGGACGCCGGCACAGCCGTCCCGACGACGGCCACGAGCACGGCCGCGAACAGGAAGCCGAGGCGACGCGCGGTACGCCGCCAACGCCACCCGGCGCCAAACCATGGTGACGCGCCGCCACCAGCCAGGGGCCGAAGCACCGGCCCTGCGCCAGCCGGGGGCCGGCGTAGCGGCCCTGCGCCAACCCGGGATCGGGCCACAGGCCCGATGCCGGTCCTGGACCGGAACACCGGCCCGATACCCATCTGGAGCCGAACCACTGGCCCAGTGTCCACCCCACCGCCCGCGAACGACGACGACGCCGGAATCCGCGGCCGGCCGCGGATTCCCATGGCCGCCCCCGGCAGCCGGTCTGCCGGGCGCC
>NZ_CEVIVD010000088.1:0-1402 GCF_982290655.1 Protofrankia sp. CiP1_Cm_nod3 | reverse complement strand
TGCCGGGCGCCGGTCTGCCGGGAGCCGGCGACCGCTCCGGCCGGGAACGCACCGCGGGAATCCCCGTGGCGTTCCCGGAAACCTCGAAGCCTTGCGGGGACATCCCCCGCCCGTCGGCGACTTCCGGGCGTGCCGCGCCTTCCGGGGCCCTCCGAGCACTCTTTCAAAGATCTATAAATCCACTTCCCGTGGGCCACCGAGCGGTTTTCCGTGATCTCCCTGGGACGAGGAATCACCGGCTCCCGCTCATCGGCCGGCTAGAATCCGGCCATATGAAGACCGCGCGCCCATGAAGGCCCCGTGAACGCCGTCGGCGAAAGGCTGGCCGGCCGGGGCCGGCCGGTCGGCGTGTCACGGCGTGCGCTCGTGCTTCTGGGTGCCGTGGCCTGCTGGCTCGTCCTTGCCGCCGGGCCCGCGCAGGCGCATTCCGTCAGCGGCGCCTCGGCCACGAACTTCCGCACCACCGTGACCGGTCCGCAGCCCCCGGTGGACGGCGTCAGCCTCGTGCCCGTGGAGAACGGCAGCCGGGTGCGGCTGACCGTCACCGGTAACCACACGGTCGTCGTCAAGGGGTACGACGACGAGCCCTATCTGCGGGTGGATTCCGCTGGCGTCTGGCAGAACACGCTGTCACCCGCCACATATCTCAACCGCGACCGGTACGGGCCGCCCGGCACCGCCCCAGCCGGCGACAGCGGGGCCGCCAAGGCCGCCCCACGCTGGGAGAGGATCGCCGATAGCCGGACCATCGTCTGGCATGACCACCGCGCCCACTGGATGGGCACCCAGGATCCGCCGGCCGTGCGGGCCGCCCCGGGCCGCTTCCACCAGATCTACGCCTGGACGATCCCCCTGACCGTGGACGACCAGGCGGTTCTCACCACCGGCACCCTCGACTGGGTTCCCGGGCCGTCGCCGGTGCCGTGGCTCGTCCTCGCCGTGGCGACCGCCGCCGCGACCGCCGCCAGCGGGCTGTACCGGCGCCGCGACACCGTGCTGGCCGTGGCCGTGACAGCGATCGTCGGCGTGGACGTCACCCATTCGGCGCTCATCGCCTGCTCCCGGGCCAGCGGCCGGCTGTCGGGGTTCGTCTACGGCAACATCGTCGAGATGGCCGCCTGGCTGCTCGGGCTGGCCGCGGCCGTCCTGCTGGTACGGCGCGCGAGCGCGGGCCGCTACCTCGCCGGGAGCGCCGGCTTCGTCATCGCCGTGACCGGCGGTTTCGGCGACCTGGATGTGCTGTACCGGTCCAGCGCCCCGATCGCCGGGCCGATGGGCCTCGCCCGGACGCTGACCGCGGTCACCATCGGTATCGGCCTCGGCCTGCTCGGCGCCACGGCGCTGGCGTCCCGCCGTCGCGCGTCACGCGGACCGTCCGGTACGGGCCAGGGCGGCCCAGAGC
>NZ_CEVIVD010000087.1:12884-21164 GCF_982290655.1 Protofrankia sp. CiP1_Cm_nod3 | reverse complement strand
GAAAGTCGAGTTTAGTAGCTGCCCGGATGATTTGACGGTGTGTCCGCGGCCTTCGGATGGCCGGATGGCCGGATGGCGTTCGGATACTCCGATGCGGTCACGACGGCTGGCGAACTCCGCCCGTGGATCGATGCTGATCCGCTCTCGAGAAAGGTTCCGGCGATGACGGTCTCCAATTCCACGGTTCCGCGCGGCCCATCCCAGGCGTTTCCGCGGCACCCGCCGGCGGCCGGCGGGCCGCCACCGACCTGCTCGGCCTGCACCGTGACGGTCGGACAGCCGCCGAGTTCCCCAGGGTGCGCCAGCTGCTGGCGGACGCCTCCGCGCAGGAGCTGGCCCGGGCGGGGCGCCTGCTGGCCCAGGTCGACCCGGACGAGGTGCTGCGGGAGCATCCGTCGACCCCGGTCGTGCGGATCGCCGTCACCGCGCACGGGACGGTGTCTGCGCTGCTGCCGGCCCTGGCCGGGGAACTGGGCCGGCATGGCCTGCTGCTGCGCCCCCATCTGGGGGCCTTCGACAGCTACGTGTTCGAGCTCACCGATCCCGGCAGCTCCCTGCACGCCCACGGGGCCGATCTCGTCCTGGCCCTGCTCGACCCGACGATCGTCTTCGACGAGGTGCCGCTTCCGTGGGATCCCGACGCGGTCGAACGGGTCCTGGACGCCAAGATCTCCCTGCTCGAGACGTTGGTCACCCGCTTCACCGAGATCAGCCGGGGAACCCTGGTGCTCAACACGCTGCCGTTGCCACGCCGGTTCACCGCCCAGCTCGTCGACCATCGGTCGCGGGCCCGGCTGGGGGCGGTGTGGCGGCGGGCGAACGCCCGGCTGCTCGGCCTCACCGAGCGCTTTCCCGCGCTGGTGGTGCTCGATCTGGACCCGCTCGTCGCCGAGGGCGTGCCGGTCACCGACCCCCGGCTGACGGTCTACGCCAAGGCGTACCTGTCCACCGAGCTGCTCGCCGCCTACGCGCGGGAGGCCGGCCACCTCGCCCGCAACATCGCAGGGCGTACCAGCAAGGCCCTGGTGCTCGACCTGGACAACACCCTGTGGGGCGGGATCGTCGGTGACGACGGGGTGGAGGGCATCGAGGTCGCCGGCTCCTACCGGGGTGAGGCGTTCCGGGCCGTGCAGAAGGTCGTGAAGCAGATCGGGGCGCAGGGTGTGCTGCTCGCGGCGGTCAGCAAGAACGAGGCCGACGTGGTGCGCGACGCGCTCGCCGGGCATCCGGAGATGACGCTGCGCCCGGACGACTTCGTGCGGGTCATCGCCAACTGGCGGCCCAAGCACGAGAACCTGCTGGACCTTGCTGCCTCGCTCAACATCGGGGTCGACAGCTTCGTCTTCGTCGATGACTCCCCCTACGAGCGCGGCCTCGTCCGGGCCGAGCTGCCGGACGTCGCCGTGGTCGCCGTCGACGAGGATCCCGCCGGCCACCTGGACGCGGTGCTGCGTGACGGCTGGTTCGACACCCGGGAGCTGACCGCCGAGGACCGGGTCCGGGCACGGCGCTACCGGGAGGAGCTCGACCGCCGCGACTTCCAGGAGAGCTTCACCTCGATCGAGGACTACCTGAGCGGCCTGGAGATCGTGGTGCGGCTGGGGGTCGCCCGGGATGCCGACGTGCCCCGGGTCAGCCAGCTCACCCTGCGGACGAACCAGTTCAACACCACGACCCGCCGGTTGCCCGCGCCGGACCTGCGCGATCTGCTCGACCGGCCGGAGCACACGGTTCTCACGATCCGCTCCGCGGACCGTTTCGGTGACAACGGCCTGGTCGGCGTGGTCTTCCTGCGCCGGGTGGAGGAGGTCGTGCACATCGACAACTTCCTGCTGAGCTGCCGGGTGTTCTCCCGGGGAATCGAGCAGGCGTGCCTGGCGACCGTGCTCGAACGCGCCCGTGACACGGGCGCGCGCGCTGTCGTCGCCGCCTACCGGCCGACGGCGAAGAACCGCATCGTGGCTGACTTCTACCCCCGGCACGGGTTCGCCCCGACCAGCCCGGCATCCGTGGACGGCCCGCGGGGGGCGAACGCGCGGGACGGCGGCGATGGCGCGACGACGTTCCGGCACGATCTGACGTCGCTCACGCAGATCCCTGCCTACGTCACCCTGCTCGACGAAACCCTGGTGGCTGGCTCGTAGGCGGGTGACCGGCAGGCACCGGCAGAAGTGGCCGGCAGGCACCGGCGGAACAGGTGCTGGCGGACCCGGACAACAGATACAGATACTTGCCAGACAACAGATACTGACCAGACGGCAGTACGGCCCGCCGTGACGGCGGGCCGTATCCGCTGATGTGGTCGATCGTCGCGAGTTGCCGGGCGATGGTGTAGGGCTCGCTGTAGGTGGTCGACACCGTCCCGACCAGGCCGATGTTGCTGCTGACTGCCGCGAGTGCGCCCAGCAGCGCGATCGGTTCGAACTGGGTCAGGTACTGCGGGGTCGAGTTGGCGTTGATGTGCAGGGTGTCGGTGATGAAGAGCAGGTCGAACCGCCCCTTCTCAGCCGTACGGATCCACTGCTGGTAGAGTTCGAAGTCAACGGAGCCGTCCGCGGGCACGTCGGGATGGCGCCAGCCCGCGACCGCGCTGCCGAGCCCGTGCAGCAACGCGCCCAGCTTCAGCCTGCGGTCTGCTGTCATGGTCGTCCACTCCTTCTCGGATGCTTCTTCTTGGCCGCTCCCGGGGATGCCGGTTTCAGCCTGTGACGGTGCTCCCGGGCTCCGAGAGGGCCGGGGCCGGGCCGTGGTCACGGCCGTAACGCTCGGGACCGGGGCCGGGGGCCGGCAGCGGGCTCGACGCGAGGAGTAACTGGGTGTAGGAGTGCTCGGGTGCCGTGAACACCCGCGCGGTCGGCCCCTCCTCGACGATCCGGCCGTTGTGGAGGACCGCGACCCGGTCCGCGACGTCCGCCATGCTCGCGAGGTCGTGCGAGATGATCAGCATGGCTATCGCCTGGTCGTCGCGCAGCCGCGCGAGCAGCCGCAGGATGTGCGTGCGGTTCGCGGCGTCCAGGGCGCTGACCGGTTCGTCGCAGATCAGCAGCCGGGGGTGGGTGACGATCCCGCGGGCGATCGCGACCCGCTGGCGCTGGCCGCCGGAGATCTCGCCGGGCAGACGGTCGAGGAACTCCGGGCCGAGGCCGACGGCGACGAGGGCCTCGGCGGCGCGCTGACGGCGTCCCGCGGGATCGAGCTCCCGGCGGATCGCGAGCCCTTCCGTGACGATGTCGACGACCCGCTGGTCGGGGTCGAGCGAGCGCAGCGGGTCCTGGAAGATGAACTGGATCCGGCCACGGCGGCGCAGCGCCCGCCGGTGCCGGCCGCGCAGGCCCTGGATCTGCGTACCCTCGAACCGGATCGTGCCGGCGGTGGGGCGCACGAGGCCGACGACGGCCCGGCCCAGGGTCGTCTTGCCCGATCCCGTCTCCCCGATCAGCCCGACGATCTCGCCGGGGGAGATCGTGAGGGCGACGCCGTCGAGGACGGTGTGGGTGATCCCGTCCGGGCCGTGGAAACCGGCCCGCAGGCCAGCCACCCGCAGCAACGGCTCGTCGTCCGCGGGAGACAGGTCGTGGGACGGTCCGGTGCTGGCCGCTGGGCCGGCGTCGGCCGGCAGCTGGGCGGTGATCGGTTCGCCGGCCGCGTCGGAGTGCTTGCGGGCGGCGGGCACGAGCTCAGACCCGGACAATCGGAGCCTCCTGAGCGGACCCGGGGGAGGCGGCCGGCACAGCGCCTGCCGAGACCGCCGCGACCAGGGAACGGGTGTAGGGGTGGGAAGGCCGGTGGACGATCTCGTCGGCCGGGCCGGTCTCGACGATGCGGCCACGGTGGAACACGGCGATCCGGTCGCACACGCCCGCCACGATGTCGAGGTCGTGCGTGACGAACAGCAGGGACATGTTCAGCCGTGTCCGCAGGGCCGCCAGCAACGCCAGCACCTCGGCCTGGGTACGCACGTCGAGTGCCGTGGTCGGCTCGTCGGCGACGAGCAGGTCCGGCTCGCACGAGACGGCGACGGCGAGCATGACCCGTTGCTGCATCCCGCCGGAGAGCCGGCTGGGGATCTGCCGGGCGACCTTCGCCGGATCCCGGATCTCCACCGCGGAGAGCAGCTCGAGGGCCCGCTGCCGGGCCGCCTGCCGGCCCAGCCCACCCTGGCGGCGCAGGGCCTCGGTGAGCTGCCGGCCGACGGTGAGCGACGGATTGAGGTAGGACGCCGGATCCTGGAACACCGTCCCGATCCGGGCGCCACGCAGCGGGCGCCACTGCTTCTCGGTCAGCGCGGTCACGTCCTGGCCGTCGAAGACGATCGTTCCGCCGCTGACGACGCAGCCTTCCGGCAGGGCGCCGAGCAGCGCGCGGCAGGTGAGGGTCTTCCCACTGCCGGACTCGCCGACGAGCCCGAGAGCCTCACCACGGCCGAGAGTGAAGCCGACCGCGCGTACCACGTCGCCCCGGTGGCCAGTGGCCGTGTGGCTGGGCGCGGTCACCCACAGATCCGTCACCCGCAGCAGCGGGGCACCGGAGCCTTCCCGGCGCACCGGGTCGTCGGGAACATTCGGGGGGGTCCCGCTACTCGTACGGTCGGCTGTGCCCATGCCCGGTGTGTCCGTGGCGGCCGGGCTCCCCGGCCCAGCCGTGGCCTGCTCAGACAGGTCGGGCGAGGTGACGGGAGATGGTGAGGTGGCGCGGGACAAGCCCCGACGCGAATGCCTCGGGGCTCTGACGTCGAGGCCTTCGCGCAGCCCGTCCGCGAGGGTGTGGAACGACCAGATCGTCAGGACGATGATCAGCCCGGGCCACAGCGGCGCGAGCGGGTCCTCCCACAGATGGCTGGTTGTCACCGCGAGCATGCCGCCCCAGGTCGGCGCGGGAGGCTGGCTGCCCAGGCCGATGAAGTTCAGGCTCGATCTGGTGAACACCGCGCCGCCCAGCGTGATCGAGGTGGTGACAGCGATCGTCGGCAGGACCTTGCGCCCGACATGCCGGCGGATGATCCACCATCGAGAGGCGCCCAGCAGGGCGGCCGACTCGACGTACTGGGTGCGGCTGAAACCGAGCGCCTCGGCCCGGACGATGCGGAAGAAGCGTGGCGCCATCAGGAACCCGATCGCGATGACCAGGGCGGCCGGGCCGTTCGAGAACAGCCCGCCGACCGCGACCGCGAAGATCACGGTGGGCAGTGTGAGCAGCGCGTCGACCGTCCGCAGGGCGGCGAACGCGGACCAGCGGCCGAGCAGTGCGGAGGCGATGCCCGGCAGCACGCCGAGCAGGGCGCCGAGGGCCGTCATCGCCACGGCGCTTAAGATCGTCTCGCGGGTGCCAGCGACGAGCCGGCTGAGGGTGTCCCGTCCCAGGTAGTCGGTTCCCAGCCAGTGGCTTCCGCCGGGAGCGGCCAGGGCCGAGTCGAGGTCCTGGGCCAGGGGGTCGTGGGGGGCCAGCGTCTCACCGGTCACCGCGACCGTGAGAATCACGATGATGAACAGGCCCGCCGCCCGGGTGGGCAGCGAGGAGAAGACGGCCCGCAGGGCGTGTCTCATCGGTGCTCCTCCCTGGTGGCCGGCCGCAGCCGGGACAGCAGCGTGTCGACGGTGATGTTGGAGATCAGGACGAACGCGACCGTCACCAGCAGCACTCCCTAAATGACTGGCACGTCATGGCTGGTGGCGCACTGCAACGCGTATCGTCCGATCCCCGGCAGGCCGAACACCGTCTCCACGACGACGGCCCCGCCGAGCAGGTCGGGCAGCTCGAGGCCGAGCGTGGCCAGGGCGGGCCCGGCGGCGTTGCGCAGCGTGTGGCCGAACAGAATCCGAGCCGGGGACAGCCCGCGCAGCCTCGCTCCGACGACGTAGTTCTCCCCGAGCGAGCTCACCAGGGAGGTGCGCAGCTGCCGGGCCACGACGGCGCCGGGCAGCAGGCTGAGCGTGAATCCCGGCATGATCACATGGCGGAGCCAGTCGAGGGGATCCTTCGCGATCGGCACGTACCCGCTCGCCGGCAGCCATCGCCAGGTCACCGCGAACAGGACGACCAGCACGACCCCGACCAGGAACACCGGGACGGTGAGCGCGAGCGAGGACACCGCCGTCACCAGCCGGTCGACGACGCTTCCCCGCCACACCGCCGCCGCGATACCGGCCGCGGCGCCGAACAGCACGGCCAGCACCACGGCGACGCTCACGATCGACAGGTCGGCCGCGAGCCGCTGCCCCAGGCTGTGGGCGACCGGGATGTCGGAGAAGTACGACCTGCCGAGATCCCCGCTGACGGCGTCGCCCAGCCAGCTGAGGTACTGGGTGACGAAGGGGCGGTCGAGCCCCCACAGGTGCCGCAGCTCGGCGACCTGCTCCGGGGTCGCGTTCTGGCCGAGCTTCTGCGCGGCCGGGTCGCTGGGCGACAGGAAGGTCAGGGCGAAGATGACCAGGCTGCTGATCAGCGCCACGATTACCGCCGTGGCCAGCAACGCCGCCACGCGGCGGACGGCGGGCAGGACGACCCTGGTCGCTCCCGCCCGCCGGCCCCGCGGGCCGAGTGTGATCTCGGTCATGGGATAGCGGGTCCGCCTACCCGGCCAGCCGGACGCCTTCGAGCCGCGGTGAGGTGAGATACCCGACCAGGCCCGTCAGCTTCTTCGAATGGGCGAGCAGCCAGGGCTGGGAGAACACCAGGACATCCGAGCCCTTGGTAGCGGCTATCTTTGTGGCCTCCTGCAGGGCGGGGGCGTAGCCCGGGTCGTCGATCGGGAACCGGGCGACGTTCTTCAGCGCCTCGGTGAGTGCCGCCGGGTCGTAGCTGCTGTACTGCGTGGCGGTGGTCGCGAGCTGCTGGGCCGGGGCTTCGCGGCCGAAGGTCCCGCTCAGCAGCAGGCCGACCTCGCGCTTGACGTAGAAGCGTTCGGCGACCTGCCCGAACGGGATCTTCTCCAGTTTGACCGTCAGCCCGATCGCCTCGAACTGGGCCTGCAACAGCTGGGCCTCCACCTCGCGGTCCACCCCGCCCGGGCTGGTGAAGTAGCTGATGACGACCGGCGTGCCGTCGTATCCCGCCTCGGTCAGCAGCGCCTTGGCCTTCGCCGGATCGTGAGTATAGAGGTTCTCAAGTGACGGGTTGTAGCCGACGTAGCCACGCGGGAAGGGCTGGTAGACCACCTCGCCGTGGCCGGCGTTGAGCTTGTCCAGCAGTTCCTGCCGGTTGACGGCGTGGTTCAGCGCTTCGACAATCTTCGGATTGTCGAACGGCTTGATCGTCCGGTTGATGGCGAGGTTGGAGATCTGCAGGCTGCGGAACTCCTCCACCTGGAGGCCCGCCGCGGTCAGCGCCTTGGCCTGCGGTGGGGAGATGTAGTTGGCCAGCTGTATCTCGTCGCTCTGCAGCGCCGCCGCGATGGTGGCCGGGTCGGAGAGGAACTTCAGGGTCACCCCGGCGAGGTGGATGTTCGCCGCGTCCCAGTAGGCGGGGTTGCGCGTCAGCTCGGCCTGGCCGTCCGGCACGTAGCTGGTGAGGGAGAACGGACCGGCGCCCACGGGCTTCGTGGCCAGCGCCTTCACGTCACCGGCCAGCGCCCGGGGACTGACGATCATGCCGCTGCGCCCGCCGAGGACGAGGGGCAGTGCGTAGTCCTGGCGGCTGAGGTGGAAGACGGCCTCGGTCGGGGTGGCCGCGTCCACCGAGGCGATCGCGGCGAGGGACGGCGCGACCTGCGAGCCCGTCTGGTTCTTGCCCCGTTCCACGTTCTGTCTGATCGCCGTGGCGTCGACCGGTGCGCCGTCGGAGAACGTCTGGCCGGGGCGGAGGGTGAAGGTGAGCGTGAGTCCGTCAGGGGAGAACTTCCACGCTCGCAAGCCCTGGCCCGGCATCACCGTCGGGCGCCAGCCGTGTCAGGGAGGCGTAGGCGAGGCTCAGCGGGGTGACGTCGATACCGGAGTTGGAGGCGACGGGATCCCAGGTCGACAGTGGCGGTATCGACCAGCTCAGCACACCGCTGGCGGCGGAGGGGTCCGAGGACACCGTGTCGTCGCTGCCGCAGGCGGCGGCGGTCAGCGCGACCGCCGCTACTACGACGGCGGCGAGAACGGGGCGTCGACCGCGCCGGTGGCGGCGCCGACGGCTGACAGCGGATAAGACGTTCTGCACCGTGTTCCATTCATATACGGGTACGGCGGGCCACGGGCTGCGTCCGCTGAATCTTGTGATGACCGGATTCTTTTGTGGTGTGTCATATAATTGTGCGCCTGTTGTTGTGTTGACGTGGATGCCATGCCGACGTGGATGCCG
>NZ_CEVIVD010000087.1:0-12859 GCF_982290655.1 Protofrankia sp. CiP1_Cm_nod3 | reverse complement strand
TGTCGACACGGATGAAGTGTCAGCATGGACGACGTGCCGCCGTGACATTCCTGATGTGGACGCCTCGGCGTTTGTTTGTGAGATGTCGAGGCGAACATCGAGAACATGACCGGCGCTGGGCCACGACTGGCACGGACGTGACCGGGCCGTGACGATTCATCGGTCGGTACGGAAGGCGGGGCAGGAGAGCTTCCGTCGCGGAGGATGCGGGTCAATTTCTGGAAATGACTGGTGATACGGGAGCGGATGGTACCGGGTGGCCAGCGTCCGGGTGGCTGGTGTCAGAGTCCCTGACTCGTCGTCCCTGATCTGTTCGGAAACGACTACCGGCTGCTCGGCCTGTGGCGGCCCGAGATTTCGCGGGATGCCCGGTTGAACGATCCGCCCGGACCCGGACAGGAAGCGGTCACAACGACACCGAAGTCGACATGACGCCGACGGAAGAAGCTCATCCGCCGAATCCTCACGCCCCTGTACACGCCGTCGAGGGTAACCGGAACGGGACACACGGGAACGCGGTCGTCCATTGTGCCCCTTCCTCCGAGATCATCATATGTCGCATCCGACACCGTACCGGCACGGTACTCCGGTTAGCAAGGCCTCCACCAGGAGCTCGCTCCTCGGAGGCGCGCGCTGCCCGCCAGTTCCCATGGTCAGCGATGCGGCCGGTGGCGCGGAGCGCCCACCTGGTTACGTTGTCGGCCGTCGGCGCCTTCACCGGCTTCGCCTTCGGCGGCTTCGCCACGACCGGCGCCCACGGCGCCTGACCCAGGAAACGGGCCCGCGGCCGTACCTCCGCCATGAACCGGGCGGCCTTCTTCGGCAGGGGGAATTCCGGCACGAACCTGTGTCCCGGATAAACGACATCACGCCTGGCGGCTTCCGGCTTCCGGCCGACGCCGCGTGCGCTCTCGTCCGCGTAGAACCGGATCGTGCTGTTCACAATAGGGGGCCGCTCTGGTTCTCGGGGCCGCACCGAACGTCGAGGTCCAAGTGGAAAACCAGTCGATTCACATACGGGTCGGCTGTGAGATCATGGTGAAGTGACCGTACCCGCCCTCATCCTGTGGGACATAGACCGCACCCTCGTCACCATTGGCCCGGTCAGCCGGGAGATCTACGCCCGCGCCTTCCAGTTCGTGACCGGCCGTCCCCTGCGGGAGCTGGCCGACATGACCGGCCGCACCGAGCGCGCGATTCTGCTGGACACGCTCCGGCTCAACGGCGTGCCGGACGACGAGCCGACCTTTGACGCCTTCTACGAGGCTCTTGGTCAGGCCGCCCGCCAGCTCGAAGGCCGGATGAGGGAGTCCGGCCGTCGCCTGCCCGGTGCGAAGGAGGCTGTCGCGAGTCTGGTGGCCAAGGACACGGTGCAGTCCGTGGTGACCGGCAACATCCGCTCCATCGCGGCCACCAAACTTCACGCCTTCGACCTGGAAGACCACATTGACCTGGAAGTTGGCGGCTTCGGGGATGACGACAGCGACCGAACCGTACTGGTACGGCTCGCGGTCAGGCGGGCCGAGGCCAAGTACGGCGTGACCTTCCCACCGAACCGGACCGTCGTCATCGGTGACACGCCGCACGACGTGAAAGGCGCCCACGATGCTGGCGTGCGGGCGGTGGGAGTTGCCACCGGCGGTAGTACCGCGGTGGATCTTGAGGCTTCCGGGGCTGATGCTGTCCTGCCAGATCTCACCCGGCCCCGCGCCCTACGGGCGGCTGTCTTCGGCCTCGTTGGTTAAAGCCGCTGGGTCAGGTCGTCGCCAGGCGGAACCGCTCTGCGAAGTCCCGGGCCGCGGGCACTGCGCCGAACGGCGCCAAGCCGTCTGCAAACTCTTTCAGGCGCAGGGCCACCCGGGTGGATCCGATGGCTTCGCTCACCTCCAGGGCGTTGCCGGCTGTCTGGCAGGCCTGCTCGACGTTGCCAGCCAGCAACTGGCACTTGGCCAGCCGGGACAGGTAGTGCACCCGGTCCCGCACCCGGTAGGGCGCCCGTCGGGTGAGCAGATCAATGGCTTCCGTCAGCGCCGTCGAGGCCTCGGTCGTCAAGCCCAGTTCGAGGAAGCAGGCACCCTCCTGGGCCGCTACTTCCACCTCGTCGACGTAGGATACCCACAGTGGTTCATCGCGGTGGCCGGCGCGCTCAAAGTCGGCGCGGGCTGTGTCAAGGCTTCGCAGACAGCCGTCCTGGTCACCCACCCCGGCTTGGGCACGGGCCAGGCGGGTGCCCAGCATCGTCCTGGTCAGCGGCGTGAGGTTCGTGGTCCCCGAGGCCAGCGCGGTTTGCGCCAGTGACAGTGCCGGCCCTCGCCGCCCCCGGTAGGTCTCCTGCAAGCTCATGTACGCTAGGGCACTGGCGGCCAAGCCCGGTTCGTCGCCCTCGTGCGCTACGTAGATCGTGGTGGTGAAGTAGCGGCGGGCCGTCCCGTGGTGGTCGGCGTCGAGCGCCAGCCAGCCGGCCATCTGGGACAACTGTCCGAAGGGCACGAGCCCGTCGCCCGAGTCCTGCTCTACGGTCACTGCCATCCGGGCGACGTAACGAGACAAGGGCAGATACAGACTGTCACCACCTAGTTCGTCGTCGAGCTGCAAGAACAACTTCAGCAGCAACTCGGCACTCTGGCCGTTGGTCATGCCGTCGAAGGCCGAGATCCCGATGGTGGGTGTGCGTCTCTCGCCAGCGGCCAGGGGCAGCCGGCCAGATGTCAGGCTTCCGAGTAAGGCGGGCAGATCCGGCCCCACGGGCACGGCCGCCGCCGCCGGGGCGGACTCGACCGGTTCGCTGCGCTGCTCGGGGAGCTGAAACCACAGGAAGCGTCCCGGGATGCGCAGGGTCCGTGCCCACATCACAAGCCGGTCCAGGTCCTTGATCGGCGGGCCCGACTCGATGCGGGACAGCTGCACCTGGGAGATACCGACCCATCCTCCGACCAGCTCCTGGGACAGCACCCGGCCGTGCCACGGATTGCGTCGGTAGGCGGCGACGACCCGGCCGATATGCCAGCTGGCCAAGGCATCGCGCAGCTCGTCCGTCTGCCAGAAATGATCTGGCACCACCGGGGCTTGGAGACGCAGTTCCTGCCGTTTGCGCTGGCACGCCGCACAGGATCCGGTGGCGTTGTAGCGGGCCAGTCGGCTCCCGCAGGAACGGCAGTACCGGCCCGGCGCGACGTTCATATTTTCCCCGACCTGTCCCCATTCGCGGCCGTCCCGGCGCGCTCGGCAACAGTGTAAACACACGCCCGTCACCCCGGGTCAAATCCTGGAAACATCACGTATAGGCGTCATACATCCCTGGGCATGGTGGGGTCCGGGATGCTCGTTCACGCTTGAGCCCAGGCGCCCGGGGCCGGGTCGAGGTACGGCTCCCCGGTTCCGGGCGTTGTCCACATCGGGTGATCTTCATATCAGGACGGGAGGGCCGGTGGACGCAAACACCGGAGGGCAGGACTCCGCACTGGGACCGCCGGGCGCTGCGGCGTTGCACCGCATCGCCGTTGGGTTCGCGGCCGCGTGGGGACATCTGGAAGCCATTGGCGTCGCCCTCGCTTGCGCCGTAGACGAGCTACCCACCACGGCCGTGGGGCAGGCGGTCATCGAAGAGCGGACGGAAGCGGTTGCGGCCGAGCTACGCCGCTTGGGCGGTTCAGCCGGCATGAACCTGCCGTCCGCAGTGGCTCCGCAGCCAGCCGCCCATCTGCGGTCGAGCGTCCATCAGTTCGCCGCGACCACCACGGCCCCGGCGCTGGCCCGACATGAGGTAGCCCAGTTACTCCAGACCCGGGGACTTGGGGATCTCATCGACACCGCCGGTCTCTTGGTTTCGGAGCTCATCACGAATGCGGTCCGGGCCACCCAGGCGCTGGACAGTAATCCGAAATCCATCGTGACCATGCGCCTCAGCTGGGCCGCCGCAAGCCTCATCATCGAAGTCTGGGACCGCAGTCCACAACTGCCCGTACTCCAAGATCAATGCCTCGATGGCGAGGGTGGTCGGGGCCTTCACATCGTGGAAGCCCTGAGCCTCGCTGCAGCCTATTACCCGTCGCCCACCGGCCAGGGCAAAGTCACCTGGTGCCAGATCGAGGCGCCGATACCCGCTGAAGCTGAGGCGCCAACACCTCTTCTTCCATACCGCCGGCCGAGTGTCGCCCGCACCGATCCCGGTCTGGTTTTCGATGATCTAGTGGTATTACGGCGAGTCCTGGACGGCCTGCGCGCCCTTGACACCAGTCTGCCTCGGGGTGACGCTGTGAGATACTAGCGTTCCACTTTTCGCCCACGCATACCGTAACCCGGAGTTTTACTC
This sequence comes from Protofrankia sp. CiP1_Cm_nod3, assembly GCF_982290655.1. Taxonomy (NCBI): domain Bacteria; kingdom Bacillati; phylum Actinomycetota; class Actinomycetes; order Frankiales; family Frankiaceae; genus Protofrankia; species Protofrankia sp. CiP1_Cm_nod3. The sequence continues at coordinate 8,547 of NZ_CEVIVD010000087.1, read as the reverse complement.
ATGCCGCTTGTCGCAGATAGCTGGATGACCGAACACCCCGCCTGGCTCCCCACCGAAAAAGGGGCGCGCCGCGTATTTGCATTGCCGGGTGGCCCGGTCCTGGCAGAGGTGGAAGGCGACAGCCTCACCCTCACCGCGCTCGGTGGAGACGACACCGAGCCGGCGGCAGACGTCTTCAGCCTGCCGGACGGTGCCGCCGCCGAGGTGCCGCAGTTGGCGAAGGAACTGTCCGGACTTGGGCGGGTGGGGCGCTTCCGTAACCCGTCGCTGTGGGAAGCGCTGGGTACTGCCATCCTGCGCCAGGTCATCCGGGCGGGGCAGTCCAAGAGGCTCTTCCGCGAGCTGTGCGCGGCTCACGGGGAGCAGGTACCGCTGCCGGATGGTGACGCTTACGCGCTGTTTCCTACGCCGGAGACCATCCTTGCTCTGACGGATGAGCGGTTCGCCGAACTTGGCCTTGCCTTCAAACGGGCTGCCTTGCGGGCTGCCGCCACGGCATATCTGAAGCATGGTGTCGGCTGGAGCCGTCTTTCCCTCCCCGTCCTCGTCGACGAGTTGCAAGGCGTTCAGCGCATCGGCCCGTGGACGGCCGGCGCGGCGATCGCTGACTACACAAATGACTGGAGCCTGTATCCCTACGCCGATCTGGCGGTGCGGACCTGGGCGGGACGGGCCGCCCCGTCACACCTTTGGCTCCACCACGAGCGCGCTTTCGGCGCCCAGTGGCGCCATCTAGCCAGCGAACACCTTTCTACGCTCACCCTTCTGACCCTTGCTTGGGGATCGCAGTATGGAGATATCGGATGACGGCGCCGTTCGGGGCGCCGACCTGAGCCGTCCGCTCGACGCGGTATTTGTCAATGCCCCGCTGCGGGACTATAGTCTGCGGCCCCGGGTCAATGATTTCACCCTGCCGGTTCTGGGCATGGCCTACATCGCCACGTATGCGGCAGCGCAAGGCTTCAACGTCGGGATTGTCGACGCCGAAGCCCTCGGGCTTGGCGTCAAGGAAACCTGCCAGCTTGTGAACCGCCTCGGTCCACGCTGGGCCGGCTTCAACCTGCTGGCACCGACGTACGAGATCAGCGCGGAGATCGCCTCCGGTCTGGACCGGGACATCTACGTCATGGTGGGCGGCCATCAGGCCAAAGCCATGCCCGAGACCATCATCACCGACCCCCGCTTCGGGGCTCTCGAAGCTTTGGTGCTCGGCGAGGGCGAGACCCGGGTGGCGGAGCTGCTGAGAGACAGGCGCGCACGGGCCGACCTGCCCGGTGTCATGTGGCTCGACCCAATTCTGCACCAGCCCGTCACCGGCGGCAGGCCAGGCGCGGGCCACCACCTGGCACCCGACGTGGACCGCCTGCCCTTCGTCGACCGCCGCTTCCTGGCGAACGACCCGTACGAGGCGCCGGACGGCCGGATAGAGGCCAACATGGTCGGCGCCCGCGGCTGCCCCTACGATTGCTCCTTCTGCGGCGCCGCCGTCAGCGCCAACCCCGACATCACCATCCGCACCCGCACACCTGCGGGGATCATCGCCGAGATGGAGGCGCTGCACGAGGCCTACGGCGTAACCGCCTTCCGCTTCGTCGACGATCTCTTTCTGGGCTACGAACGATTCATCCGCCGCTGCATGGACGCCTTCACAGCCCACGGCATCGGTGGCCGCTATGTCTGGGACGCCACCGGCCGTATCAACATTCTGCACCGGGCCGACGACGCCTTGCTCGATCTGCTCGCAGCCAACGGCCTGCGCGAGGTGGCTCTGGGCGTCGAGTCCGGCAGCGAACGGCTCCTCGGGTACATGGGCAAACGCATCATGCCGGACATGACCCGCTCCGCGGTCCGCCGCCTCACCGAGCGCGGCATCTCGGTGAAGGGCTACTTCATCCTCGGCTTCCCCACCGAGACGCGCGACGAGTTGGCCGCCACCGTCCGTCATGTCAGGGAGCTGTGGGAAGTGGCCGATCCACATCCGGGGAGCTTCCGGGCCTCCGTCTTCGAGTTCCGGCCGTATCCGGGCACACCGGAGTGGAGCCGGCTGTTGGCCACCGGCCGCTACCAGCCGTCACAGTTGCTGGCCTACACCGCCGTGGACCTCACCAAAGGCGGCGTCGACGAAGCCATGCGGGGGCGCGATGAATTCAACTTCTCGGTGAATATTCAGTTCGGGGAGGCCAATGTGGAGGAGGTACGGGCCGCCCTCATCGAGCTATCCCGCGAGCAGCACGCCCGTTCCAGCATCCGCCGATGAACAGGGGCTTTTTCGTCGCCATCGACGGCCCCAGCGGCATCGGTAAGAGCACGATCACCGCGGCCCTGGCCCGGCAGTTCGCGGGACAGGGCCTGCCTGTGCTGGCTACCAAAGAACCCACGGCCAGTCCCCTGGGTAGCCTCACGCGTTTTGGCACGGACGACTACGAGGGTCTGGCTCTGGCCTGCCTCGTGGCCGCCGACCGCTACCAGCACCTCGAAACCGAGATCCGTCCCGCCCTCGCCAGCGGCACCGTGGTGGTCTGCGACCGCTACGTCGCTTCATCCCTCGTGTTGCAACGCCTCGACGGTGTACCAGCCAAGTTTCTATGGACGCTAACCGAGCAAGCCGACCGGCCCGACCTGACCGTCATCCTCACCGGCGATCCCATCCGCTCCCGCGAGCGGGTGGCCCGGCGCGGCCTCTACAGCCGCTTCCACCGCGGCGGCCCGGAAGCCGGTGCAGCCGAGGCCGAGGCATACCGGGCCGTCGCCGCCGAACTCCAAACCGCCGGCTACGCCGTCGTGGTACACGACATCGGGACTCAGACGGCCGAAGAGGTGGCCGCCGTACTGGCAGCTTCGGTGCTCTCCCGGCGGGAAGGTAGCCGGACCACCGCTCCTTCCTGAGCCGCCCGCACGAGGGAGTCATACGTCTCGGTCGTGCGGGCGGCCGGGACACCCAGCGCCGTGACGAAGGCTGCCAGCTCCTCTTGGATCTGGGCGGCGGGCTCGTCGTCGGGCACCATCCGTTCGAGTTCCAGGAAGGTCCCGACCCCTTCCAACTCGTCCAGGCACAGCGACACGTCGCCGTGCTGGCCGGTGCGCCGCGTCTTCGCCACGCGGACGGTCGCGCGGTACCCCATACGCAGGATGGCCTCGTGCATCTGCCGGCGGTCCGCGACCTCCGTCTCGTATTCCAAGCAGTCCTGAGCATTGACGCCCGGCTCCTTCAGCGTGAGCCAGTGGCGCCCGTCCACTGTGCGAAGCCGCAGGAACGAAACTCCAAGCCTGCTGTCCCCGAAGGACCAGCCCACCGGGGCAAATGCCTGGTCATCCTGGTAGGCCGGTTTGCCAACATGAATACCCCGCGCCCTGAGGGCGACGAGCAGCGCCTCCGGGTCTGCCACGGAATACTTGACCTCGACCTCGCGCACCGGCTACCTCCATAGTTGGAACGACTGCAACCAGTTTAGCGAGACGTCATCCAGGCGCGAGAGCGGGGTTGTCCCCGCATGTCCACCACGAAGGAAAAAATCTGTTACGCATGACATAACGAGCGTTATTCATAGCCCATTGACCAGGAGGCATGGACTTCCTCAGTCGCAAAAACGCGCGCGATGGTCATGGCGGCGGTCCGGTATGTTGTCAGTCGGCTGGGAGATACAGGTCGGCGTCTATCATGTCGTTCATGGCGGTGGCCAGTGCTCGACGCCGTTTCGTCTTTCGCGCCGCATACTCCTCCAGATCGGCCACTGCGACCCGCCGGTGGCGACTGCCGGGAAGGGCCCGGGCCGGAATGGTCCCGTCGTCGAGAAGTTTCAGCAGCAACGGGCGTGAGATCCCCAGGTAGGCCGCTGCCTGGTTCGGAGTCAGTTCGCCGGTGGAGTCGGGGGAGAGGATCCGCACGCGATGCCCGGCCGCCTGCTCATAAGCCGTGTGGAGCAGGGCGCGCAGCACGGCCACGGGCGCGTCGACCTGTACGCCGCCCACGACGAGCACCACCGACCCGGAGTCTGATGACGCGATCGCCTGTTCCACGGCCGATGCGAGGTCCGACGACGCCCGTCGGGTCGGGGCGTCCGGGCTGTTCAGCTCAAGAACCGCCGGATGGGACGTCATGCTTCCTCCCGCGTCACCGGTTCCGCCATCGATGATCATAGTAGCTTCTATCTGAAGCATCTGTAAATCTACTCGATCTCGATCTCGATCTCGATCGCGGGACGCAGTCGGATCATTGGGATCTCTCGAGCCCGGAAGCCGGTGGGCAGGGGAGTCTCGACGAACTCGCCTCACTGGTGGGTGGACGGCGATGAATTCCGCGCCGCAGCCCGGCTTGCGGTGAACCGGCTCGCGGGCCGTGACAGTATCCGGTATGTAACGCTATGCGCTGCCCGGCCGCATAGCGGACCTGTCGGGCCCGATCGCTACGCTGTGCTGGTTGTCCGTCCGGCCATGCTGTCGTTACCCGGGGCAGGGTGGTCGGCCGGCATGTGTCGGCCGGGCGCTGCCTGGCCAGTGGGGGCAGGCCAGGCGCTGCCTGGCCAGTGGGGGGAGGTGACACCGTCGTCATGAGTGCGGTGATCGAAAATCCGATCATCAACTCGCCGTACGCCGAGCCGAGACGGCACTGGCAGTTCGACGAGCAGGGCCTGATCACCGACGAGCTCGCCGCCGTCCGGCGGCCCAGCGAGTCGTGGATCCCGGTTCCCACCCCTCGCAAGGGCCGGGGGAAGGCGGTGCAGACCGAGCTCGACATCCTCGACGTGGCGGAACGGCGCCGTCGTAACGAGCAGGTCGACCAGATCCGGGACCGGGTCGCCATCTGGCGGCAGCGGCGTTATCCGAACGTCACCCCGACGACCCGCCGTCTGCTGGAGTACTGGTCGGACGAGGAGCGGGAGAACCGCGTCCTGTTCTGCCAGCGGGAGGCGGCCGAGACGGCCGTCTTCATCGCCGAGGCCGCGCCGAAGCAGGGCGACGAGTGGGTCCGCAACGCCCTGGCCGAGCAGAATCTCGACCACAATGACGGGCTGCCGCGGGTCGCGTTCAAGATGGCGACCGGCGCGGGCAAGACGGTCGTGATGGCGATGCTGATCGCCTGGCAGACCCTGAACAAGGTCGCGAGCCCGAACGCGCCCGTTTCACCCGACGCTTTCTGATCGTGACACCCGGCGTCACGATCAGGGACCGGCTGCGGGTGCTGCTCCCCGCGGACGAGGAGAACTACTACAAGCAGCGCGATCTCGTCCCGGCAGATCTGTGGGGCCCGCTGCGCCAGGCCGAGATCGTCGTCACGAACTTCCACTCCATTCCTGCCGCGCGCGACGAAGGAGGGCAGGGGGATCTCGGCCAACACCAAGCTTCTGCTGACCGCGGGCGGGGCGGACGACCCGTTCGTCGAGACCCCGGACCAGATGGTCAACCGGGTGCTGCGGGAGTTCTCCAGCTCCCGCTCCTCCGAGATCATCGTGCTCAACGACGAGGCGCACCACTGCTACCGGGGCCGGGCGGCCGCGGTCGGCGAGAACGCCACGACCGAGGACGACCTGGCCGGAGAGGAGAAGAAGGAGGCGCACAGCCGCAACGCCGAGGCCGGGGTGTGGTTCTCCGGGCTGCGCCACATCGCCCGCAAGATCGGTATCAAGACGGTGTACGACCTGTCCGCGACACCGTTCTTCCTCAAGGGATCCGGTTATCCGGAGGGCTACCTGTTCCCCTGGGTCGTCAGCGACTTCTCCCTGATGGACGCGATCGAAGCCGGCATTGTCAAGATCCCACGGGTGCCGGTGGACGATGACGCCATCGGTGACGAGGTGGCCTACCTGCACCTGTGGTCGAAGGTCGGCACCGAGCTGCCGAAACGGCTCCCGAAGGGCACGACGCTGGCCGGCCAGGGCCTGCCCGGCGCGCTGGAGGGGGCGCTGCGCAGCCTGTACGGCAACTACGCCAAGGCGTTCGCCCGCTGGGAGTCCTCCGACGCGGCCGCCCGCGGTGAGACGCCGCCGGTGTTCATCGTGGTCTGCAACAACACGACCGTCTCCAAGCTGGTCTACGACTTCGTCTCGGGTTTCGAGCAGGCCATGGGCCGGGTGAGCGCCCTGGTGCCGGGGGCGCTGCCGTTGTTCTCGAACGTCGGGGACGGGCGCTGGCTCGCGCGTCCCCGCACGATCCTGGTCGACTCCATCCAGTTGGAGTCCGGCGAGGGCCTGAAGGAGGACTTCAAGAAGATCGCGGCCGCGGAGATCGAGGCGTTCAGGGCCGAGCACGCCGCCCGCACCGGCCGGCCGGGTGAGGAGCTGGACGACGCCACCATCCTGCGCGAGGTCATGAACACCGTCGGCAAGGCGGGCCGGCTCGGTGAAGGCGTGCGCTGCGTCGTGTCGGTGTCGATGCTCACCGAAGGATGGGACGCGAACACGGTCACGCACATCCTCGGGGTGCGCGCGTTCGGGTCGCAGCTGCTGTGCGAGCAGGTGGTCGGGCGCGGCCTGCGTCGACGCTCGTACACGGTGAACGAGGACGGGATGTTCGAGCCGGAATACGCCGAGGTCTACGGCGTGCCGTTCTCCTTCATCCGGGTCTCACCGGAGAACGCCGACCCGCGGCCGCGCCGGCCGCAGACGCAGGTGAAGGCGGTCGAGGACCGGGCGGACGCGCGGATCGTCTTCCCGAAACTCGACGGCTACCGGATCGAGATCCCCGACGGTCGGCTCACCGCCGACTTCGGCAGGGAGCACCATTTCGAGGTGCCGTTCGACATCGCGAGCTGGACGGAGATCCGTGGGGTCGTCGGCGAGAAGGAGGTCCACGACCTCAGCGAGCTGGCCGGGAAACGGCCGCAGGAGGTCGCCTTCCGGCTCGCGCACACGATGCTCAACCGCTTCTTCAACGACGCCGGCGGGCAGCCCCGGCGCTGGCTGTTCCCGGATCTCGTCCGGATCGCCCGGCAGTGGCTGGACGAGTGCGTGACCTACGCGCCGGGAGCGCGCGTCGGTCATCTCACGCTCGCCGAGCTGCGGGAGATCGCGGCCGAGCAGATCTGGCACGCGATCACCCCGGAAAGCGGCCCCGGGGAGGAACGGGCCACCCCGATCTTCCGCCGGTACGACCCGTGGGGCTCGACCGATGCCGTCGACTTCTTCACCACGAAGCGGACGATGCGGACCGACCCGCGGAAGTGCCACGTCAACCATGTCGTGCTCGACGGCTTCGACGGCAACACCTGGGAGCAGATCATGGCCCAGACGCTGGAGTCCCTGCCGCAGGTCGCGGCCTACGTGAAGAACGACCATCTGGAGTTCGACATCCCCTACGTGCACGGCGCGCGGACCCGCCGCTATCTGCCGGACTTTCTGGTGCGGCTGGTCCGACGGGACGGCGACGTGCCCCGGCATCTGATCGTGGAGGTGTCCGGCTCGTTCAAGACGCACAATGCCACGATGCGGGCGATGACCTCCAGCAAGGCGGACACCGCCCGCAACCTGTGGTGCGCCGCGGTGAACAACCACGGCGGGTACGGCCGCTGGGGCTACATCGAGATCACCGATCCGGTGACCACCCGGGAGAAGCTCGACGAGGCGATCGACCTGCTCCACGCGGACGCACCGATCACCGGGCTGCCGACATGACCGTTCCCGGCGGTGTGACCGGTTCCAGGAGAGGGGAAGACAAGCATGCCGCCGCGTAGAAAGGCGCCCGCGCAGGCGGGCCCGGTGCCAGTGACGTCGATCCGCCACGACGACAAGCGGGTCAACATCCCCACCGCGGACGCGCACGACTTCATCCCCGACGAGGTCGAGCAGCCGGTCACCGTCGTGTACCAGCGGGATCCGTCGCTCGACCCGCAGTTGGTCTGGAAGGGCAAGGACGCGCAGGACTCGGTCGACCTCGCGGTGACCGCCCCACCCGTCTACATCCAGGAGAAGATCGACCCGCTGGTGCTGGTCGAGGAGGTCCGCAAGGCATCCGCCCGGGGCGCCCAGCAGGATGAGCTCGACCTGTTCGCCGACTTCGACGGCCTGGACGACTTCGACGCGGTCGACTACTACCGGCACGCGGCGAACTGGTCCAACCGGATGATCCTCGGGGACTCCCTCGAGGTCATGGGGTCACTCGCCGAACGCGAGGACCTCCGCGGCAAGGTCCAGATGATCTTTTTTGACCCGCCCTACGGCATCAAGTTCGGCTCGAACTGGCAGGTCTCCACCCGCAAACGGGATGTCAAGGATGGCAAGCTCGAGGACGCCACCCGCGAGGTCGAGCAGATCAAGGCGTTCCGCGACACCTGGGAGTTGGGCATCCACTCCTACCTGTCGTACCTGCGCGACCGCCTGACGGTCGCCCGCGACCTGCTCACCGACTCCGGCAGCATCTTCGTCCAGATCGGCGACGAAAACGTCCACCTCGTCCGCTGCCTACTGGACGAAGTTTTCGGCAGCGAGAACATGGTGTCGCTGGTGACGTTCCGTAAAACCACTGCGGCGACGGCCCAGTATCTGGCTGGCGTTTGTGACTATATACTTTGTTATGCTTACGATTATGATCATCTTAAGTATAGAGAACTTTATG
>NZ_CEVIVD010000086.1:14572-21437 GCF_982290655.1 Protofrankia sp. CiP1_Cm_nod3 | reverse complement strand
CCGGCCCCGGCCCCGGCGTCCATGGTCAGCATCTCTGGAAGAGCAGCCTCCGGGCGCGCGGCTTCGCCATGATCGCACGCCCTTCGGCCCATCAGGGGGCTCCTGTCTTGGGCGACCATTCGATGAACGCCGGGTGCTGCTCCCTGCCGCGGACGCCGCGGATCCGGTCGGCGATGCGCTGGCTGCGCCAGGCGTTGAGGCTGAGGTTGGGGTCGGCCAGACCGCGCTGCCCGCGGGCGGCGTTCTGCAGGAACAGGTTCCGGTCGGGTGGGCCGTCCCAGCGGGCGGCGAAGTCGGCGTCCACCCGGTACTCGTCGTCCTCCCGCTCCAGGCGCGGCTGAAGAGGTGCCAGGAAGTCCATCCGGGCCGGCCGGAAGCCGGTCGCCCAGATGATCATGTCCGCTTCGAAGATCTCCAGGCAGCTGGCCGGGTCGTTGTGCCGGACGGAGATGCTCCAGCCCTCCGGCGAGCACGGCTCGACGCTGACCACCTCACGGTTGGGGTAGAGCCCGGTCAGCTGCGGGGCGCCGGTGATGAACCGGTGGACGTAGATCCGCTGGTAGATCTCCCGGGCGGTGGCCTCGGAGATGCCGTCGCTGGTCAGCACCTGCTGGCTGTTGACCTCGGCCCGCACGCTCGGGCCAAGCTCGGCGAAGTAGTCAGAGTGGCAGGGCATGTAGAACTCGTTGGTGAACGGCGAGTCGTCGAGCGGGAAGTAGTTGCGCCGGCGGGACAGCCACGACACCCGGTGCGGCAGCTCGCCGTCCGGCCGGGAGATCAGGTCGAGGAACGCCTCGGCGCCGGACTGGCCGCCGCCGATCACCGCCACCCGCCGGTCGCGCAGGCCGACGGCCCTCGACCGGAACTCGCTGACATGGAACTGGGTGCCGCCCAGGTGCGGACGGGCGAACGCCGGCACCCACGGGGCGGTGCCGACGCCGACCACCACGTTGTCGGCGAGCAGGGTGCGCCGGTCGGTCCGCACGGCGAACGTGTCGCCGGCGAAGTCGACGGACCGCGCCTCCTCGCCGAACACGACGTTCTCGTTGCGGCTGCTGGCCCAGCCCAGGTAGTTGCGGAACTCCTCGCGGGGGACGCTGTCGAACTGCGCGTTGAGGTAGTGGTAGATCCGCCCACGGTCGTGCAGATACGCCATGAACGAGAACGGACTGGTCGGGTCGGACAGGCTGACCAGGTCCTTGAACAGCGACACCTGCAGGGCCGCCCCGGGGATGAGCTGGTCGTCGTGCCAGCTGAACGCGGCCTTCCTGTCGATGACCAGGTTCGGTGTCTCCGGGTCGCCGTGCAGCAGGGCCGCCAGGCTCAGGTTGGCCGGTCCGGCCCCGATCCCGACACAGCGGTACCGCGCCGCGGACTCACTCCTCATGAGCAGAACTCGCTTTCAGCGTCTTCGGCGTCTTCGGCGGACGGGCCCGCGTCCGCCCGGGGAACATGCGACGGGGCCGGCGGCAGGGCGTCGGCGATGGCGAGCCGCTGCACCTCGGAGGCGCCCTCGTAGATCCGCAGCGACCGGATCTGCCGGTACAGCCGCTCCGGCAGGCTGTCGCGCACCAGCCCGGCGGCGCCGAACACCTGCACGGCCGCGTCCACGACCTGCTGGGCGGCCTCGGTGGCGTACAGCTTCGCGATGCTGGCGTGCCGGGCCGGCGGGGTGCCGCGGTCGGCCTCCCAGGCGGCCCTGGCCACCAGCAGCGCGGCGGCGTTCAGCCGCACCTCGACGTCGGCGAGGCCGGCCTTCACCGTCGGCAGGTCGAACAGCCGCCCGCCGTACGCGGCCCGCCCCCGGGCCCTGGCCAGGGCGGCGTCGGCGGCCCGGCGGGCGAAGCCGAGCGCCGCCGCGCCGACGGTGAGGCGGAAGCGTTCGAGCAGCTCCATGGCCACGACGAACCCGCCGCCGCGGCCGCCCAGGACGGCGTCGGCCGCGACCCGGCAGCCGTCGAACTCCAGCCGGGCGATATCGCGTTCGGCCAGCATGTCGATCGGTTCGATCCGCAGGCCCGGTGTGCCGGCCGGGACGAGCAGCGCGGTCAGGCCCAGCGCGGCCGGGCCGTCGCCGGTGCGGGCCACCACGCAGAAGACGTCGGCGCCCGCGGCGCCGGCGATCCACGTCTTGTGCCCGTCCAGGACGTACCCCGCGCCGTCCCCGTCCGGGACGGCGCGCAGGGCGAGCGCGGCGACGTCCGAGCCGGCCTGCTCCTCCGAGAGCGCGAACGCGCCGGCCAGCTCGCCGCGGGCCATGCCGGGCAGCCAGCGCCGCTTCTGCTCGTCGGTGCCGTGGCGCCGGATCGGCCAGGCGGCCAGCTCCTGGATCGAGAACGCGAAGTCGAGCAGGTCCTCGGTGTAGGCCAGGGCCTCCCTGGTCAGGCACAGGGCGCGCAGGTCGACGGGTGTCAGCAGGCCCGCGTCCCCCAGCGCGCGCAGCACGCGGGCGGCGTACTTCTCCGGCGCGCCGGTGCGGGCCGCCGCCGCCAGCCCGGCGTGGGTGTCGCAGAACCGGCCGAGCGCCTCGGCCAGCTCGCGGTGCGGCCGCTCGTAGAACGGCAGTGCCAGCAGCCGCGGGTCCAGGGTGCTCACCGGCGCGCCATCCTCGTGTCGGAGCTCATGCGGCGGCCCGCCGCGCCAGCAGGCGTCTGGCCAGGTGCGGCTCGACGAAGAACGCGAACGAGGCGTAGCCGCGCCACACCCGGCGCCAGGCCCGTTCGACGGCGGCCGGGCCGCCGGTGCGTCCGACGTGGTCGAGGTAGGCGACGATCAGGTCGGTCGCCTGGCGGGTGTGGCCGGCCGAGATGTTGTCGATGGACAGGTGCACGTCCTCGTAGGCGGTGTCGAAGCCGTGACGGCGCATCTTCTGCGTCTCGTGCAGCCGCAGCTCGCCGAGGCCGAACATCTCGACACCCAGGTGGTAGCCGAGGATCTCCTCGTAGCGGGAGTCCGGGAGCAGCGCCAGGCCGAGCTGGTAGGTCGCGTACGGGTAGGTCGGGCCGGGCAGCTCGGTCTGGGTGCGGAACTCCTCCGAGCGCAGGTGCGGCAGGTGGATGCCCATGCTGGCCAGGGCCTGGTTGATCAGCGTGAGGTGGTTGCGGGCGACGTCGCCGCGGCCCATCTCGTCGGCGTAGAGGGCGAACAGCGGCCCATCGCTGGGGCGGTGGAAGCGGCCGGTGTTGCCGACCCGGTGCGTGCAGGCTCCGTCGACGAGGTTGCCCAGCGCGAACCGCTTCTGGCCGTTGATCACCTCTGCCCGGGGCGGGATGTCGACCAGCGGCCGGTAGGGTCCGACGAGCTTCGTCCAGTAGATGCTCTCCACCCGCTCCCGCAGCGCGGCGGGGCTGTAGTCGAACCAGGTGGCGTCGGTGTGGCGGCCGGCGGCTCCCAGCTCGAACATCCCCTCGGCCTGGGCGAGCACCTGCTCGACGCGGGTGTGGGCGGCGGCCAGCACGCCAGGGAACCGCTCGACGTTGACCAGCCGGTACAGGAACTGGCGTTCGTCGAGCGCCGGAGGCACGGCGACGACGATGTCGCCGGGATCGGCGGACGCGAGCGCGCGCTGCCAGGCGGCGGCGTCATCGTCGCCGGCGGTGCAGGCGGCCAGGTCGGCGCCGGGCGGCTCACCCGCGGCGACGGCGGCCGCCCACCGCTCGAGCGTGCGCGCCTCGGCGGCGTCGAAGATCCCGAACATTGGCCCGCCGAACCTGATCGCCCTGGTCAGGGGGCAGCTGCCGGTCGGCAGTGGCCTGAGGTAGCTGGAGGATCGGAGCTGGCGGACGAACACGGCGGCGTCGAACGCCGGGCCGGCGAGCAGGCCGTCCAGGGGGACGCCGGAGATCCGCACCCGGTGGTGCTGGCGGCCGGCGTACGGCGCGTGCCTGGCGACGATCAGTGCCACCTCGGCGTCCGGCGACAGGCTCTGGTGCCAGCGTGCGAGCTCGTCGAGCATCGCCACATGCGCGCTCTCCAGCCGCACGACGAGCCGGACCGCCGCAAGCAGCCGCGCCCGGTCGGCCGGCCCGGTGGGTGAGAACGCGGTGAGCGCCAGGTACTCCGCCAGCAGCGGCACCGGGTCGTACCCGCGGCCGTCCGCACCGTCCGCACCGTCCGCACCGTCCGGGCCGGGTGAGCCGGACGGACCGGGTGGCCCGGCGAGTCCGGCCGGCCCAGCGAGTCCGGCCGGGCCGGACGGCCCGAGCAGCGCGGCGTCGGTGCCCAGCGCCCGGAAGGCGCAGTGCGCGCCGACCACCTCGGGCAGGAAACTGGCCGGCAGCCGGGACAGCGCCAGATAGAAGACGGCCGTCATCACGGTGAGCGGCCGGGCCTGTGCCGCGGTCAGGAAGTCGGTGGCCAGCGGGTCGGGGAGCTCCACGCCGTGCTCCGCCAGCAGCTGGCGGCGCCGGGCGGCCAGGGTGCGCTCGGCCACGCCGTCCCCGAGCAGCTCCAGCCGCTCGGCGCCCAGCCGGTTGACGATCACGGCGGGCTGGGTAGCCGGCTGCGACACGGTGTCGAGCCAGCAGCCCTCGATCAGCGCGAGCGGGGCACGCTGCCGCAGCACGGTGGCCACGGTCCCGGCCGGGCCGGCGCGCAGCCGCGCGGCGGTCCGCACGATCGCGGCCCGGGCATCGGCCAGCTCGGCGAACAGCAGCTCCTCGTCCAGTGGCCCGTCCGCCCACCCGTCCGGACGCCTGGCCGCCGCGCGCTCGTCCGGCTGCCCGGCCCGGCTCCTGTCCGGCTGGCTGTCCGGGCGTCCGGCCGGATCCGCGCCCTCGTCCGGGCCGGTGCCGTCCGGCAGGAAGGCTGCGAGCACCCGGCGGGCGGCTACCAGCGTCGCCTCGGACTCCTGCTCGACCAGCAGCCGGCGGTACAGCGCGGCCGGCGGCCCGGCCACCGCCGCGGCCGCCTCGGCGAACGCGGCCGGGCCGCACTCGAACGGGCCCCGCGGCAGCGACGTCGTCAGGTCCGTCATGCGGCTTCGCTCCTCGCGGCCAGGTGGGCGGCGAGCGCGCGCGTCTTCTCGGCGGCCTCGAACGCCTGGCCGCGGCAGTTGAGGTGCAGCCCGTCGCCGCAGTAGATGCCGGGGTCGGCGCGGAGCGGATGGTCGGTGAGCGAGACGAAGATCGCGCCGTGTTCCTGGGCGACCTCCCGCGTGATCCGGGCGACGATCCTGGTCGCCCTGCTGATCATCATCGCCTGTTTCGCGGGGACGATGCCCGCCTGGCCGATGTCGAGCATCCCGACGGTGAGGACGTCGGCGCCGGTCGCCCGGACCCTGGAGACGATCTCGGTCAGCTCGGCGCGCACGGTGGCCGGGTCGAACCCCGGCCTGATGAAGTCGTTGCCGCCGCCGGAGAGGAACAGCAGGTCGGGCCGGAAGTCCAGGGCCGGCCGCAGCTGCGTCCGGCGGATCTCGGTGAGCGTCAGATCGCGCCTGGCCAGCCGGATCTCGTCGAGGTCGGGGTGGACGCGGCGCAGCACGGCGCTGATCCGGTCCACCCAGGACAGGTCCTGGTAACCGGGAACGGCCTCGCGGATGCCGGCCGAGATGCTGTCGCCAAGCACCGCGATCCGCCGCCACGGCGTGCCCGCCAACAGCCGCGCGCCGGCTTCGGTGGACAGGACGTACGGGTCGGTGGCCTCCGTCATTTCGCCCGGTTCACCTGTTCTGGCCAATGCGCCTGTTTCGACCTGCGCGCCTGTTTCTGCTGGTCCGCTCATTTCGGCTGGCTCATGTGTTTTGACTGGATCATATTTTTTGGCTGTCTTACTTGTTTCGGCTGGTTCAGCCAGTTCGGTGGACGCGGCCGGTTCGGTGTGTTCTGTCATTTCGGTCGTTCCTCGTCCTTGCCGGCGTCGTCCTTGCCGGCGTCGTCGGATCCGGCGCCGCGGGCCACGGCCGCGGACACCTCCCGCTGCCGGACGGCAAGCTCCAGCGCGGCGATGTCGTCGGCGATCCGCTCGTCCTCGGCGGAGGTCTCGGCTCCGTCGACCCGGCTGAACCCGAGAACGCCCAGCTCGCGCAGGGCTTCCCGCATCCTGGGCCCGAACAGGTTGATGTCCTTCAACGTCGGGACGATCCGGGTGAACAGCCGGCGGCGGAACTCGCGCTGGCCGGGTGAGCGGTTGGCCAGCGCGACGCACTCGTCGGCGCCGTAGTCGAGGTTGCGCCACATGTCCTCGCCGGCGAACCGGTCCCTGAGCACCCAGCACGCCTCGACCGCGAAATCCTCGCGTTCACGCAGCTCTGCGGTGCTGAGCTGGCTGTAGTAGTCACGCAGGGCCAGCCGCCCGAACGCGACGTGGCGCGCCTCGTCCTGCAGCACGTAGGCGTTGAGCGCCCGCGCCAGCGGGTCGCGCATCCGGTCCCGCTGGATGCTGAACGACGCCAGCGCCAGACCCTCGATCATCACCTGCATGCCGAGGTAGGTGATGTCCCAGCGGCTGTCACCGATGGTCGTCTCAAGCAGGCCGCGCAGCCCGGCGGAGATCGGGTAGTGCACCTTGATCTTGTCATGCAGCATGCGCTGGTACGCCTCGACGTGCCTGGCCTCGTCCATCACCTGGGTGGCGGCGTAGAACTTCGAGGCGATGTCCGGCACGGTCTGGACGACCTTCGCCGCGCACACCAGCGCGCCCTGCTCGCCGTGCAGGAACTGGGAGTAGAGCCAGCCCGCCAGGTGCCGGCGGACGGTGATCCGCTCCGCCTCCGGCAGACGCTCCCACAGCGGCGTGCCGGCGATCCAGATGAACGTGTCGGGCAGGCCGAGCGGGTTGTCCGGGTCGACGTCATGGTCCCAGTCCAGCCGCGTCTCGGCGTCCCACTGGCGCTGCTTGCCACGGGAGTACAGGCTCAGCATCT
>NZ_CEVIVD010000086.1:0-14323 GCF_982290655.1 Protofrankia sp. CiP1_Cm_nod3 | reverse complement strand
GGGACGGCCCAGCTGCCGGCCGGCGCCCGGTTGCCGGCCGGCGCCCGGTTGCCGGCTGACTCCGCCGTCGCGTCTGACTTCATGACCGCTCTCTTCAGCTCTTTCCAGGGCTCTTCGGGGCTCTTCGGGGCTCAGGTGACGGCGGCGCGCCGACGCAACCGGTGAAGCTGGTGCAGGCGTGCGGACACGGCGCCGAAGGCCCACGCCGGGGCGGGCGTGCCGGCCGGCCGCAGGAACAGCGCGGCGGACTCGGCCACGGCGCACGGCAGCAGACGGTTGAACCGGCTGCCCCGGCAGGCCGCCCGGAACTGCCCCCCGCCGTCACGGCCGTGCTCGGCCGCGAGGTGGGCGAACACCGGGTCCAGTGCGCGCCACCGGCCGTCGAGGTGGACCTCGCACCAGCCGTGGTCGTTGCCGACGAGACCGAGCAGGAAGCCGCGGCGGGCCCGCGCCCGGAACCCCTCGGCCCGCAGCCGGTCGGCGAGGACCCGCCCCGCCACGACGCAGTCGGCGACGCCCAGCTCCCAGGACCGCCGGTGGTCGGCGCGCAGCGGTTCGGCGATCGCCTGGTAACGCACCGCGCCGGTGTCCAGGGCGTCGAGGACGTCGTCGAACGCCGCGCGGATCCGGCGGTCGGTGACGTCGTAGTACTCGCCGGTGAGCCGGACGCGCACCTGGTACGGACTGCTCTGATGACCTTCGGTGACGATCGGCAGCGGCAGGCCACCGGCCGGGCCACCGGTCGAGCCGCCGGTCGGGCCGTCGGCCGAGCTGCTGGTCGGGCCGTCGGCCGGGCCGTCGGTCGGGCTGTCGGTCGGGCTGTCGGCCGAGCTGCCGGTCGGGCTGCCGGTCGGGCTGCCGGTCGGGCTGCCGGTCGGGCCGTCGGCCAGGAGTTCGACGCCCTCGGCGCCCAGGTCCGGGACCGCCACATGGAAGGTCTCGTCGCTGGCCGCCCGGTGTACCGCGACCGTCCAGTCCGCGGGGGCGAACCAGTCGTCGGGCTCGGCCGCCACGAACCGCATGAGCAGCCGCCTGGCCAGCTCGGGCACGGTGGCGCCGGTGCCCGAGTGCAGCCCCGCGTTGGCGACGTCGGTGTAGTCGAGCAGGCCGTCGACCTGCCGCAGGCCGAGGGCGGCGACCCCGGCCTCGTCGGTGCGCAGCACGGTGGCCGCGTCGGCGAGGGTGGTGTCGAAGACCGCCAGATCCGGCGGGGTCGGCTCGAAGCGGCGGCTCACCCGAGGCCCCTGACGAGTCACATGAGCTCCTGGACGAGCGCGGCGAGGTCACGTGCGGTGACCGCCTCGAACGGGACGTCGTCGGGGATCGTCACCCCCAGAACATCCTCAAGATCCACCACCACGCTGAGGATCACCACCGACTCGATCCTCGGCAGCAGGTGCATGGGGAGATCGAGGTCGATGTCGGCCTTGTCCATCTGCAGCCGGTTGGCCAGGGCGGTGGCCACCGCGTCCTCGACGGTCCGCGTACTCATGAGGCGTCCTTCACGGGTCTTCTGGTAGCCCTTACGGCTTTCCGGTGGCCTCTGCCGTGCTCCGGTAGAGGGCCCTGGCGGCGTGGCGGCGCACCTTGCCGGAGCTGGTGCGCGGGATGGAGCGGACGGGCACGGGATGCACGGACGCCACCGCGGGGCCGAGCTCGGCGGCGATGGCCGCCTCGACGGCGTTCACCAGGACGGTGGCCGCCGCGCCTGCGAGCGGCGTCTCGACCAACACCGCGATGTGCTCGACGTCGCCGTCCCCGGCCTGCAGGGCGGCGCAGACCCGGACGTCGAAGCCCTGGACGCGACGCGCGATCTGTTCGACGTCCTCGGCGTAGTAGTTCTGGCCGCGGATGACCGCCATGTCCTTCAGGCGTCCGACCACGAACAGCTCGTCCTCGGCCTCGAAGCCGAGGTCGCCGGTACGCAGCCAGCCGTCGGCGGTGAAGGGCTGCCGCTCGGCGGGCAGCCCGAGGTAGCCGCCCATCACGGCCGCGCCGCGGACCTGTATCTCGCCGACCCGCCCGGGGGCCGGGGCGTCGACCCGGACGGCGATGCCCGGCGCCGCCGTGCCGCAGGAGACGACCTGGCGGGCGCACGCGGCACCCGGGGTGACATGGACGGCCCGGTCGCCCGGCGCGAGGGCGAACCGGTCGACGCTGAGGTGCCACGGCCGCTCCGCCAGCGCCGCCAGGCTGATGACGAGCGTGGCCTCGGCCATGCCGTAGGACGGCAGCATCGCCTCGGGCCGGAACCCGCAGGGGCCGAACACCCGGTTGAACGCCTCCAGCGTCGACCACTGCACGGGCTCGGAGCCGTTGCAGGCCAGCCGCCAGCCGGACAGGTCGAGCCCGTCGGGAACCCCGTCGGCCTCGACCGTGTCGACCAGGCGCTGGTAGGCGAAGTTGGGCATGGGCAGCACGGTGGCGCCGGACGCCGCCGCGGCGGCCAGCCAGCCACGGGTGTCGCGGATGAAGTCGGTGGTGCGCCAGAGATGGACCGAGCACCCCCTGGCCAGGTGCGCGAGCGTGCCGAACAGGCTCATGTCGTGGAACAGCGGCGACCAGATGCCGATCTCGTCGGCGTCGGTCAGGCCCAGGCCGCCGTCGATGGCGGCCAGGCCGGCCAGGACGTTGTCGGCGGTCAGCGCGACACCCTTGGGTGCCGAGGTGCTCCCGGACGTGTACTGGATCACCGCGAACTCGTCGGCCGGGTTCTCGTCGACGGAGTTCTCATCAGCCGTCTCAGCCGTCTCAGCCGGCCCGGCCGGGTCGGGCACCCGCGTGATGTCGACCAGCCGGGCGCCCGGCGGTGCCGCGAGCCGGCTGAGCAGGCGCGCGCTCTGCTCGTCCACCAGCAGGGCCGTCAGCCCGGCGTCCTCGACGACGCGGCGCAGGTGCCGCTGGTAGCCCTCGCCGCCCCCGAACGCCACGGGCAGCGCGACGGGCACCGCGGCGGCCCCGGTCCGGAAGCAGGCGAGCAGCCCGCGCAGCCAGGGCTCGCCGTTGGCCATCAGGATGCCGACGCGCCGCTGGCCGGCGATCAGCGTCGCCGTCCGCTCGGCGTCGGCCAGCAGGCGCGTGACGGGTACGGACCGTCCCTCGGACGGCAGGTGCAGCGCCGTCCGAGGACGGGCGTTGGTGCTCACCGCGGCCCAGAGCGCGTTCACCGGGTCTCCTCCCTGGATGCGTCCACGAGCCGCCGTGGGCAGCCGCCGTGGGGGTCAGGGGTCATGGCCGGCCTCAGCCCGTCAGCTCGTTGATGAGCGAGGTGTCGTGCTCGGCCCGGCGGAAGCGGGGGTGGTCGAGGACACCGCGCAGGAACGCGGCGGTGGTCACCACGTGCGGGCCACGCAGCCGCAGCTCGTCGAGCGCCCGGTCCATCCGCGCCAGTGCCTGCTCCCGGTCGGGCGCCCAGACGACGAGCTTGGCCAGCAGCGAGTCGTACAGCGCGGGGACCTGGTAGCCGGCGAAGACGTGGGTGTCGACGCGGACGAACGGGCCACCGGGCAGCGCGAACTCGCTGACCACCCCCGGGGTGGGCACGAAGCCGGCCGCCGGGTCCTCGGCGTTGATCCGGCACTCGATCGCCACCCCGCGCGGGACGACGTCGGCCTGCCCGAAGCCGAGCGGCTCACCGGCGGCGACCCGCAGCTGCTCGCGGACCAGGTCCGTCCCGGTGACCATCTCGGTGACCGGGTGCTCCACCTGGAGGCGGCAGTTGACCTCCATGAAGTAGAACCGGCCGTCGCCGTCCACCAGGAACTCGAACGTGCCCGCTCCCACGTACCCGGCCGCCCGCGCCCCCTGGACGGCCGCCTCGCACATCCGCTCCACGGTCCGCGCGGGCAGCCGCGGCGCGGGGGTCTCCTCCACGAGCTTCTGGTGCCGGCGCTGCAACGAGCAGTCGCGCGCGCCCAGGTGGACGACGTTGCCGTGGGCGTCGGCAAGGATCTGCACCTCGACGTGCCGCGCGGAGGCCAGGTAGCGCTCCACGTACAGCCGGCCGTCGCGGAACACCGTCTGGGCGCTGGCGCGGGTCTGGCCGTAGGCCCGCAGGAACGCGTCGGGCTCGTGCACCACGCTCATCCCGCGCCCGCCGCCGCCGGCCACCGCCTTGATGATGACCGGGTAGCCGATCCCGGCGGCGAACTCCGCGGCCTCGTCGGCGTGCTCGAGCGCGTCCCGGCTGCCCGGCAGGAGCGGCAGCCCCGCGTCCGACATGATCGAACGGGCGCTCGCCTTGTCGCCGAGACGGCTCATCACCGATGCCGGTGGGCCGACGAAGGTGATGCCCTCCTCCTCGCACACCTCGGCGAAGTCCGGGTTCTCCGAGAGAAATCCGTAGCCGGGGTGGATGGCGTCGGCGCCCCAGCCGCGTGCCGCCTCGATGACGGCGGGGATGTTGAGGTAGCTGGCCTTGGCCGGGCCGGGGCCGATCTGCACCGACTCGTCGGCGAACCGGACGACCGCCGAGTCACGGTCGGCTGCGGAGTGGACCGCCAGCGTGGCCAGCCCGAGCTCGCGGCAGGTGCGGGCGACCCGCAGCGCGATCTCGCCACGGTTGGCGATCAGCACCTTTTTGATCATCGGCCCGGGCCCGCCCGGTCGGCGTCGCCGGTGGCCACCGTCAGCAGGGGCTGGCCGTGCTCGACCGGGGTGCCGTCGGCCACCAGGATCTCCAGCACCCGGCCGGACGCGTCCGCCTCCACCGGGATCATCAGCTTCATCGCCTCGATGATCGCCACCTGCTGACCGCGGGTGATCAGATCACCCACGGTGACGAACGGCTTGGCCCCGGGCTCGGGAGCCTGGTAGAACACGCCCACGGTGGCGGCACGCAGGATGTGCGCGTCGGCGTCCGCCGCGGCCGACCCGGCCACCGGCGATGCCGGCCCGGCCTGCTGTTGGACAGGCCCGGTGCTGGCCCCCGGCACCGGTCGCACCGGCACCGGCGGCGCTGCCGGTGCGACCAGCTCGGTGGACGCCGGCGGCGCCGCGTCCGGCCAGGCGATCTCGATGAAGACCTCGCCGGCCGCCGCCCGCACCCGGCTGGGCACCCGGGACGTCTGCGCGCTCAGGGCGAGCAGATGATCGCGGAGTACTGTCATGATCTCGTCGAGCTCGCCGGCGCCGGGCACCGCCGTCCGCACCGGCGGGACCCCGTTGACCTGGACCGGGCTCATCAGGCGCTTTCCTTCTCGTCAAGACCGTCCCGGTCGCGGCCGCGCTGGTCACGGCCGTCCCGGTCGTCATCGGCACCGTGGCCGCCGACACCGGCCCGGTCGAGGTCACGGTCGAGGTCACGGTCGAGATCCCGATCAAGCTCATGGTCGAGCTCGCGGTCGTCGTCGAGTGCGGTGAGCGTGTCGGCGCCGAAACGGCGGAACCGCGCCCGGCGGCCGGTGACGAGGGTCATCTGGTCCCGCGGCAGCAGCCGCGCCAACGTGCTGGTCAGCGCGTCGCGCAGGGCGTGCGCCGCGAGCAGGTGGTCGCTGTCGGCGCCCCCCTCGGGCTCGGGCACCACACCGTCGACGATCCCGCCGCGCAGCAGCTCGCGGGCGTCCACCCGCAGTGCCGCCGCGGCCTTCGGCCCGGCGGCGGCGTCCTTCCACAGGATTGCGGCGCACCCTTCCGGACTGATCACCGAGTAGACGGCGTTGGCGCACATCAGGACGCGGTCGGCGATCGCGAGCGCGAGCGCGCCGCCGCTGCCGCCCTCGCCGGTCACCACCGCCACCACCGGGACGGGCAGGCCCGCCATCAGCCGCAGGTTCTCGGCGATCGCGACCGACTGCCCGTTGCGCTCGGCGTCGATGCCGGGGAAGGCGCCCGCGGTGTCGATCAGGGTGATCACCGGCAGCCCAAGCTTGGCGGCCAGCCGCATCGCCCGGGCGGCCTTGCGGTAGCCGGCCGGCGACGGCATCCCATAGTTGCGCGCGGACAGCTCGGCCGCGCTGTGCCCCTTCTGCGTGCCGATCACGACGACCGGTGTGCCCTCGAGGCGGCCGAGCCCGCAGACCATCGCCGGGCAGTCCTCCGACATGCGGTCACCGTGCAGCTCCGCCCAGTCCTCGATCATCAGGGCGATGTAGTCCAGGGTCGTCGGCCGGCCGAGCCGGCGGGCCAGCCGCACCGACTCCCACTGCTCCCGCGCGGGCAGCCGCTCCGGGTCGACGATCAGCGTGTCGCCCTCCGAGGGCCGCGGCACGGGCGGCCGCGCGGCCGACGGCTGGGACGCCGACAGCTGGGACGCCGACGGGCGAGACACCGACGGCCGGGACGGTGCGGGCCGCGGCGCGGGCACGGCCGTGCGCGCCGCCCGGCGGCTGCCCACGGTCAGCAGCCGGGCCAGGGTGGCGCGCAGCTCGGCCCGCGGCCGGATCATGTCGACGACGCCGTGCCGCAGCAGGAACTCCGCGGTCTGGAACCCCGCCGGCAGGGTCTGCCGGATGGTCTGCTGGATCACCCGCGGGCCGGCGAACCCCAGCCGCGCGCCCGGCTCGGCGATGATGATGTCCGGCAGCGTCGCGAAGGACGCGGCCACCCCGCCGAAGGTCGGGTCGGTGATCAGCGCCAGGGTGAGGATCCCCGCCTCGTCGAGCTGCCCGAGGGCCTGGCTGGTCTTGGCCATCTGCATCAGGGACAGCACGCCCTCCTGCATGCGCGCCCCACCGGAGGCGGTCACCAGCAGCAGCGGTGTGCGTTCCCGCAGCGCGGTCTCGGCCGTCCGGGTGACGGCCTCGCCGACCGCGGCGCCGAGGCTGCCCCCCATGAACCGGAAGTCCATGGCCGCCACGACCACCGGGTTGCCGTCGATGCGGCCGCGGGCGCTGACGACCGCCTCGGCCAGGCCGGTGGCGGCCCGCGCGTCGCGCAGCCGGTCGGCGTAGGGGCGGCTGTCGACGAACCCCAGCGGGTCACTGTCGGCGACGACGGTGTCCACCAGCGCCACGGACCCGGGATCCAGCAGTGTCGTGAGCCGTTCGACGGCGGTCAGCGGGGCATGCCAGCCGCACTCCGGGCAGACCCGCAGGGACCGGACGAACCTCTTCGCGTAGATGATCGCCCGGCATCCGCCACAGACCAGCCAGGAGGTCTCCCGGGCCGCCGTGCCGTCCCTGCCGTCCCTGTCACTCGTGCCGTCCGCCTGCCTGGGCAGGGTGACTGTCATGATTGCTCCCACCGGTCAGAGTCCCGCTGCCGCGTCGGTCCGCGGCGGGGACGGGATGTATGTGGCGCAGCGCGCGGGCAGGCGCACCCCCGCGGACCGCAGGTGGCCGACCCGGCTGGTGAAGGCGGCGCCGCGCATGATCTGCGCGGCGATGTCGGCCACCCGCCGGTTCTCCACCGGGGCCAGGTAGGTGCCGGCGGCCCAGGTGTTGAACGCGCCCATCGCCGGCCCGCACCAGATCTGGTAGTCCGTGGCCCGGCCCGGCTCCCCCGCGATGCTCCAGCCCGAGGACAGGCCGAGGTACCAGCGGAAGACCAGCGCCATCCGCCGCTTCGGGCTGTCGGCGGCGCGGGCGATCTGGTCGGGGTCACGTTCGGTGAAGAACCGCACGGTGTCCGCCCAGACGTCGTCCAACGGCCGCTGGAAGATCTTGCTTTCCAGGGCGTCCCGCTCGGCGGCCGGGATCGCCTCGATGCCGTCGTGGGCCCGGTAGACCTCGTACAGCCGCCGGGCCCGGCTCGCGAACATCGTCCCGCGTCGCAGGACCTGGACCTCGACGCCCATCTCGAACATGTCCGCGGACGGGGCCATGGCGCAGTCGGCCGTGCCCGCGCCGGCCAGCAGCCGCTTCGTCGCCGGCGACTGGGACGCCTCCACCGACGCCTGGTTGACCGACCCGGTCACCACGTAGGCCGCGCCGAGGGCGAACGCCGCCGCGGCGGCGGCCGGCGTCCCGATCCCGCCGGCCGCGCCGACCCGGACCTGCCAGGGCTGGCCCGACCCGGCCAGCTCACGCCGCAGCCGGTCACGCAGGGCGATGATCTCGGGGAGCAGGACGGTCAGTGGCCGGCGGTCGGTGTGGCCGCCGGAGTCCGCCTCGACGGTGACGTCGTCCGCCACCGGCACCCCCCGGGCGAGCTCGGCCTGCTCGGCGGTGACCAGACCGGCCTGAAGCAGCCCGCGGACGACCGGCTCGGGCGCCGGACGCAGGAAGCGCTCGGCGACCTCGGCCCGGGAGATCTTGGCGACCAGCCGGTTGCCGGCCCGCACCCGGCCGGAGGCCGCCCGGGACAGCCCGGCCAGCCGGTAGCGCACCACCTGCGGAGTCAGGTCGAGGAACGCCGACGCCTCCACGCAGCGCACCTGGTGGCGCAGGCACAGGTCGACCACGTCGCGTTCCATGGCCAGCTCGTTCGGGCTGTGGATGAGGTTGCAGGCGAACCCCGCGCCGGCGGGCACCCGCCGGCCGATCGTCGCCAGCGCCTCGTCGACGCGGGCCGGCAGCACCCCGGCCGCGCCGAAGGAGGCCAGGAAACCCGCCCCGGCCAGCGCCACGACCAGCTCCGCCGACGCGATCCCGTTGGCCATCGCCCCGGCCATGTACGGGTGGCGGACGCCGTGGTCGCGGGGGAAGTCCGGCGATCCCAGCCGCTCGGGCGGCGCCGGCGGCACCGCCGCGAGCACCTGTATGCCGGGGCCGAGCAGCCGCTCGTCGTTGGTGGCCGCGATCCCCCGGGCGTCCCGGACGACGAAGGCCGGCCGCTCCAGGGTGGCGAGCACGTCGTAGATCTCGTCCGCGCCGCGCGCGAGACCGGGCGCGCGGTCGGTCTCGCGGTCGGCGGCACGGCCGGTGACGCCGTGGCCGGCGTCCGCCGGCCGGCTGGGCGCGGCCGGGCCGGCCTGGGCGGTCACCATTGCGGGGCTCCTTCGTCGCGTAGCTCGACGGCCACATCGGTCAGTTCGTAGATGCGCATGGTCGGCTTCCACACGCTCGCGTCCGCCACCACCCGCACCCGGCCGGGCCGCCGCTCGACGGACTTGACGTGCACTTCGAGGGTGCTCTCGCTGTCCGTCGACAGGAACTGGCCGCGGTACTTCCAGATCATCGGCAGCCCGACCGGCAGGACGAACCCGGGCCGGGCGAAGCCCGCCGCGTGGCCGCCGTCGACGAGCCACTCCTGGATCGCCTGGATCATCGCCTCCACCCCGAGCGAGCCGGGGATGACCGGGTCCAGGACGAAGTGCCGGGCGAAGAACCAGTCGTGCGGGTCGATGGGGCGGGCCGCCCGCAGGTAGCCCTGCCCGTACCGGCCGCCGCCGTCGACGACCTCGACGTCGTCGAGCAGCGCGAGATGGCCCCGCGAGCACAGCGGCGCCGACGGATCGGCCCGGCGGGCGGCGACGTCGATGGTCCGCACCGGCGGGCGGGGCCGCTGCTCGTCCAGCCAGGTCGGCACGAGCCGGCCGGCGTCGAGCCCGCTCTGGCGGGCCAGCGCCGCCTCGTTGAAGTAGCCGAACATCGACTCGCCCTCGTAGACGGGCTCGTCGTCCACCGAGAACCGGTAGGAGAACTCCTGCAGCACCGACCCGGGCATGGGGGTGGTGGACAGCAGCGTCGAGTGCTGCCGGAGCGTCCTGTCCCGCAGGTCCACCTCGCGCAGCAGCGTGGCGCTGCCGCCGAGGTTGCGCAGGCTGTGCTCCCCGCCCAGGTCGGTGAGGGTGGCACCCAGGTAGTAGCCGAGGACGAGCGCCGACTGCAGCGAGGTCTCCATGTAGACGCAGTTCGGCATCGACGCGTTGGCCGTGTCCTGGTAGTACCAGGAGTCGGCCGGCGAGTCGTACTCGGTCTGGTGGGTGGCGCCCCCGCGCAGACTCTCCCGCTTCCCCCGCTCCCCCTGGACGGCGACGATCCGGTCGACCAGGCGCAGGCCGCCGTCGGGCAGCCGGGTCGCCCGGATGCCGCGGTAGCCGGAGAACTCCGGCCCCAGGGCGATGCCCGGATCCCCCTTGGAGCAGTGGGCCATGTGGAACTCGTTGAGCAGCACCGGCTCGCCGAGGCTGTTCCGGCGCCCGAGGAAGCGCGCCACGGTGCCACCGGCCTGCGGTCCGACCGGGACACCCGGCTTCTCCTGGACACCCAGCGTCACCCCCCGCACCCGGGCAACGACCTCACCGCTGGCGCGGAACTCGGCGTCGACGGACAGCCACGGCCGCGGGACGAGGTCGACACCGGTGACCTCCAGGGCCAACTCGACACCGGTGTCCGGCGTCGGCCCGAGGACCTCGACCTGATAGCGGTCCGGCCCGCCCGGCACGCCCGGCACGCCCGGCACGCCCGGCACGCCACGGACGAAGGTGGCGTCGGCGAAGCCCAGGTGCAGGCCCAGGTACAGGGCGAACACCTCGGCGGCCTGCGCGGCCGCCTCGCCGAGGAGCACGGCCCGCTCCCCCGCCGGTGTGACCTCTGCCTGGACGCCCCGCTCCGGCCCGGCCTGCCCCGGTACGCCCTGGGCCCGGGCCGCCTCGACCAGCCCGGTAGCCGCCGTCAGGCCCGCGGCCACGGCGCCCGGCCGCAGCCCGGCGCGCAGCGCTCCGTGGCCCCAGGCGCCGCCGCGCACGTCCAGGCCGTCCACCCAGCTCAGCAGCGGCCCGGGGGCCCCGGTCCGCGGCAGCGCCAGGCGGACCGCCGGGTTGGCGCCGTCCTGGTCGTAGGCGGCACCGAACACGCTCGCAATCGCCCCCTCGGTGAGACGGGCGAGATCGTCGGCGTCCAGCCGGCGCCGGTCGCTGCGCGCGAGCGGTTTGAACGCCGCCTCCGCGGACACCCGGATGGGCGCGGGTGCCACGGACGGCCGCGACAACACGCTCGGCCGCCCGCCGGCCACCTCGAACACCTCGGCGGCGACCGGAGCCGGGGCCGGGGCCGAGGCCGAGGCCGCGTCATCCTGGTGGGGACCCCCCTGCGCGCCCCGCGGGAGAACACTCTCCCGGGCAGCGGGCAGGGCTGGCCGGGCCGGGCCCGCCTGGCCGCCGGACACCGCCGGAGCGGGCGCCGGGCTCGCCGGGTCCGCCGGGCTCGCCGAGTCCGCCTGGTATGCCGAGTCCGCCTGGTATGCCGAGTTCACCGGCTGCCCGGACGCCGCGAGCGCCGCGAGCACCCGGTTCTGCACGCTCGCCTGGGCGCGCAGGGCGCTGGCGTGCGCGGCCACCACGACAGCCCGCACCTGCCGGGCGATCGAGGCCGCATGCTCGGCCGGTTCCCGCTCGCCGACGGGCACCACGGGAGAACCGCCGGGGACGGGTGGCCGGCGGGTGAAGCCGGTCCCGTCCGTGCTCCCGCCGGCCGACAGCGGCGAAGGCCCGGGCGGGCCGCCGAGACCGCTCTCACCCACAGTCACCGCAGCCGGCTCCGGGGACGGCTGGGCCGGGCCGGCAGGGCCGCCTCCGCCAGCGTCCCCGCCGGCCGGGCCGGGCGAAAGACCGGGTGCGCCGGTCGGGCCAGCCGCGCCAGCCCCGCCATCCCGGGCGGTGCCAGCCGACCACCGGGTGGGGTCGAAGGGCTCACCGTCGAACTCCAGGGCGTCGATCTCCAGGGCGTCGACGTCCACCACCTGGGACGCCACCTGCTCCGCTGTCATCGCCTGTCCTCCGTCGGTCTGGTCGAACCGGCTCGTGCGGGACGGACGGGGCCGGGGTGCGTCAGCGGCCGTACGGTCACGCCCCCTCCCCCGGCAGCCACCACCGCACGGCCGCGGCGAACTTCGCGGCCATGTCGGGAGTCCCGATCATCGACACGTCGCGCAGGCGCTGGAGCACACGCCCGCCGGGGCCACTGGCGGTCACCGTGACCGTGATGGAGGACGCGGCCCGCCGGACGTCGTCCAGGACGACGACGAACGGCTCCCCGTCCGGCAGCGGGGCGAAGTACTCCCAGCGCTCGACGGCCAGCGGCAGGCAGGCCAGGCCCGTCAGCCACCGGCCCAGCACCGACGGGCCGTGCAGCAGGATGTCGGCGAGCACCGGGCTGTGCAGTGCGCCGGCGAACGCCCCGTCGGCGATGGCCTGGTCGGCCAGCCGGCACTCCAGCACGACCCGGTCGTCCCGGCGCCGCAGGATGCGGCGGATGCCCTGCAGGGCCGGGCCGTGGAACAGGGTGCCCCCGGTGTAGATCTCCACACCGTCCTCGGGGCCGCTGCCCACCGCCTCCGCCGGCGGGGCGACCGGCGCGGCGGGCGGAGCCTCGGCCAGCACGAACGTGCCGACATAGTGCGAGACAGGCCGGCTGTTGCCAGCTCCGCCGCCGCTGCCGCTGCCGCCGGCGCCGGCGCTCGCGGAGCGGACGGCGGCCCGCACCGTCAGCCGGCCGTCCCGGGCCTCGGCCAGCGGCACCTCGACCTGGTACGCGCGGCTGTGCGCGCCGTCGAACACGATCCCCTTGTGCACCTCGAAGCCGCTGGCCTCGATCACCTGGAGCCCTGGGTGGGCGCGTTCGAGCACGTTGACCAGCCAGCCGAGCCCGAACGTGGCGGGCAGGACGGGGAAGGCGTCGATGCGGTGCGCCTGGAGCACCTCGGTGTCCTCGATGCCGGTCAGCTCGCGCCCGGCCGTGAAGGCCCGGCCGGGACGCGGGCCACTACCGTCGGTGAGCGCCTTGCGCTGGCCGACCAGCACGCACACGTCGTCGACGCGCTCGGGGCCGAACTGCTCCACGAACAGCCGCGCGCCCGTCTCGGGTGCCAGCAGCTCGACGCCGCGGGCGTGGAAGAGCTCCCGCAGATCGGCGGCGACCATCCCGCCGTCCCAGGCGCCCCAGTCGATGGCGGTGACGTGACGCTCGGGACGCTCCCGCTTCAGGCTGGCCGCGACCCGGCACAGCGCCTCGTTCGCGGCGGCGTAGTCGGCCTGGCCGGCGTTGCCGAACAGCCCGGCCACCGAGGTGAACAGGACGACGTGGCGGACCGGCGCGCCGTCGAGCGCGTCCAGGACGTTGCGCAGGCCGGCGAGCTTCGGGGTGAAGACCCGGCGGACGTCGTCGGGCGTCTTGGTGCGCACGAGCCCGTCCGCGAGGGTTCCCGCGCCGTGCACCACGCCCGTGACCCGGTCGCGGTGCGCCGCGAGCGCGTCCTGCACGGCGGCGGCGTCGCCGACGTCCACCTGCAGGTAGCTGGCCGCCGGGACGGATCCGCTCCCGGCCAGGGCGTCGAGCGTCGCGCGGATCTCACGCTGGGCCTGGATGTCGCGCAGGACGGCGTCGACCTGCCGCGGCGTCGGCGGCCTGCCGCCACCGGCCCCCAGGGCGGCGATCGCCGCGCGCTTGAGGCCGTCGTCGGCCACGCCCACGGCCCAGTCCGGCTCCGCGGTGAGCGCCGTGCGCCCGAGCAGCAGGAACTCCACCTGGCCGTGCTCACCGAGCGCCCGCACACAGGACGCCGTGACCCCTCGCGCCCCGCCCGTCACCACGAACACGTCGCCAGCGCCGACCGTGGGCACCGACGGCACCGCACCGCCCGTGCCGGCCGCGTCTGCGCCAGCCGCGGTGGACGCGCCGGCCGCGGTGGACGCCCGCGGCGACCCGTACGGCGCGGGGATCACGGTCCACCGGCGGCGGGCGGCGTCGACCCCCACCTCCAGGGTGTCCGTGGCCGCGTCCGCGATCTCGTCCAGCAGGACGGCGAGCGCGTCGTCGTCGCCGAGCACCGGGTCGATGTCGAGCGCGCGGGAGAAGATCGACGGTTCCTCGTGGGCGAGCGTCTTGACCACGCCGCCGACCCCGCCGAGCAGCGCTTCGGCGGCCTGGCGCCCACCGCGGTGACCGAGGCCGCCGTCGAGGCGGGTGACGGTCACGAAGGCGGCCCGGTCACCGGAGCGGGCGGCCGTGGCCAGCGGCACGCTGGCGTGCTTGGCCACCAGCACGGCGTCGGCAAGCTGCCGGACGCTGTCGTCCCAGGCGTCCTGCCGGGCGCTGTCGTCCCTGGTGCTGTCGCTCCCCCCGAGAACGGTGAGGAAGAGGTCGATCCTGCCGGTCGCGCCCAGCGCGCCGGTGACCGCCTCGGAGAGCCGGCGCTCGACGGCCTCGCCGTCCCATGCGGTCAGGCCGGATGGCCGGTCCCCGCCGGAGGCCGGCAGGCTCACCCGTGTCACCGTCCAGCCGGCCCGCTCGAGACCCGCCGCGAACGCCTCGCCTGCCCGTTCTTCGGAGCGGACGACGACGGCTACCGGGCCGGCCGGGTAGGGCTGTTCGATCCGGTCGACCGGGGGCAGCCCGACGAGCTCGACGGGGTGCCGCGCGGCCCGCTCGGCGGGCGGGGCCTGTTCCTCGGCGGACGGGGCCGCGGGCGTCTCCGTGGCGGCTGCCTGTGCCGGGGCAGGCGC